>DATMTC010000407.1:0-1674 GCA_035565115.1 Microbacteriaceae bacterium
GGTGCCCTCGCGCACGAGCGACGGAATCTGATAGCAGAGACTCTTGCCGCCACCCGTCGGCATCAGCACGACGGCGTCTCCTCCCCCGATCAGCTGGCGGATGACCGCTGCCTGGTTGCCGCGGAACTCGTCGTACCCGAAGACGGTGTGCAGCACGTCAAGCGGGTCTGCGCCGACATGAGGTGAGGCGGCACCGGGGGTCGAGCGGTGCCCTGAGGAGGCCGTAGGCTGCCGCGTAGACGGGTAGCGAGGCTCGTCGTCGGGCGGCACCTGCTCATCGGGGTCCCACGGAACCTCATCGGGGTCCCACGGAACCTGATCGGGGATCTCGGCGCTCCAACTCACCTGGCCATGGTATCCGCCGGGGCCGACAACGCTCCGTGCGCGACCGTTAGGCTGGAGGTAAGGGCGAACACCACGACGGGAGCACGATGACAACACGCTGGGCGCGGGTCGCCCGGGGCACGCTTGCCGCGTGTTTCGCCGTGTTCGTCGCTGCACTCTTCCACGCCGCCATGGGCGGCGGCGTTCCAAGCGTGCTCGCCATCACACTGGCACTCGCGTTCGCCATACCAGCCTGCGTTCTGCTCACCCAGGGCCGAAAAACACGCACCGGGCTGCTGCGCCAGGCGCTGGCGGTCACGCTCAGCCAGTTCGCGCTGCACGCACTGTTCAGCCTGCAGCCCGGCGGTGCCCAATTCGGCGGTGCCCAACTCAGCGGTGCAGCGTTCAGCGGTGCAGCCGGATCCGCTCACCTGCACGCCGGATCTCATCTCGCGATGACGAGCGAAGCATCCGCAAGCGGCATGGCAGGCATGCACGAGACCCCACTGATGTGGCTCGGCCACGCAAGCGCCGTCGTTCTCACCGTGGTCGCGATGCGATACGGCGAGCGCACCCTGCGCGTGCTTCTGGCGACCGCGGCCATCGGCATTGCGGTCAGCATCGTGGCGATCATCGAACGCATCACGCTTGTTCCGGTGCGCGCGACAGCGGCCATGCTGCGGGCGGTGGATGCCCAGCCGGTGATTCTGCGTGCACCGCACGTGCTCATCGGCAGGATGCGACACCGCGGTCCACCTGTCGGCGCGTTCAACTACGCAGCGCTCTCCAACTGCGCGGCGTCGTTCAAATACGCATAACGTCGCGCACCGCCATGGCGGCGGCTTCGACGATTCATTTTTCCCCTTCCATGCGATTGTGCGTGCCTGCTGGCACGCGCACCGCGGAAAGAGTCACACAACATGCACAAACAACCACATCGCGCCAGACGCAAGCGAACCGTCGTCGCTGCTGCTGCTGCAACACTCGGCATCGCTGCTGCTCTAGCGCTGTCCGTGCCGCTCGCGGCGAGCGCCCACGTTCGGGTCACGCCCGACCAGGCCGCGGCAGGCGGATACTCGGTGCTCACCTTCCGGGTGCCAACCGAGTCGGCAACGGCGAGCACCGTCAAGCTCGAGGTCGACTTTCCGACAGCCACACCGTTCTCGTCGGTCTCGTATCAGCCCGTTCCTGGGTGGAGCGCGCAGGTGGCGACGCAGAAGCTGGCCAAACCGGTCAAGACGAAGGATGCGACGATCACCGAGGCGGTCACCAAGGTGGTCTGGACGGCCGACGCAGGCGCGTCGATCGCGCCAGGGCAGTTCCAGCAGTTCTCGGTCTCGGCCGGTCCGA
>DATMTC010000408.1:0-2301 GCA_035565115.1 Microbacteriaceae bacterium
ATCCACCAGCCGTCATACTCGATGTTCAACCGCTGGGTGGAAGACGGCCTTCTCGACACGCTCGAAGACCTCGGCGTCGGCTGCATCCCATTCTCGCCGCTCGCACAGGGTCTGCTGACCGACCGCTACCTGAACGGCATCCCGGATGACTCGCGCGTGGCACGTGAGGGATCCGCCAGCAAGTCGATGGTGAACGACGAAACGCTCGGGCACATCCGTGCGCTCACCGAGATTGCGGATGGCCGCGGCCAGACGCTCGCGCAGCTGGCGGTCGCGTGGGTGCTGCGCAGCAGCGCTGTGACCTCAGCGCTCGTCGGCGCGTCATCCGTTGCGCAGCTCGAGGCCAATGTGGCATCGATCGAGAACCTGTCGTTCACCGACGACGAGCTTGCCGCGATCGACGAGCACGCCGTCGAGGCCGGCATCAACCTGTGGGAGCCGTCGAGCTCGATCCAGTAGGGGAGCGAGGCCGGTCGGCCGGCGTGCAGGTGCAGGTGGGATGCGCGCGGTCCGGCCGGTCGGATGCGCGCGGTCCGGCACGCGGGATGCGCGCGGTCCGGCCGGTGGGGATGCGAAGGGCGCCGTCAGTTCGCGACGACCTCGACGCTGATCGGCGTCGGGTTCGCGAACAGGTCGAGCACCGGGCAGTGCGCGTCGACCGCCTTGTGCAGTTCTTCGTAGCGGGAGTCGTCTTCTGGCCCGGTCACGTTGATCTTGAGGCGCACGGCCGAGAAGCCAGGACGCACGGTCTCGTCGATCCCGAACAGGCCCTTCACGTCGAGGTCTCCCTCCGCCGTGGCCGAGATCGAGTCCACGCGGATGCCGAGGGCCTGGGCGTAAAGACGGTAAACGACGATCTGGCACGAGATCAAGGCGCCTAGTGCCACCTCGACCGGGCTCGCAGCGACATCATCGCCCGCGAGCGCGGCCGGCTCGTCGACGACGAACGTGTGCTTGCCCGCGGTGATCTCGCTGGCAACCGATCCCTCACCGATGCCTTTAACCGTGTACGTCAGGTTCGCGCTGGCCGGGTTTGCGCCGATTCGCTCACCCCATGCGGCACCTGCTGCCGTGAGCCGTTCAGCACGCTCCTCAGCTGTTGCGGTGGGGATGCTGGTGGTAGACGTCGGCGCCATGGTGAGCCTTTCTGATGGAGATGAACGAATCGAACGGATGCGTCAACCCTAGGAAGCCGTGCGAGTTCGACCTATTGGCGCGGTCACGCGGCGTAACACTGGGTGCGCTTCGACGGGCTCAGCGACCGGCGCGCTTCGACGGGCTCAGCGACCGGTACGCTTCGACAGGCTCAGCGACCGACGCCCCTGCGTGCGGTGCGTGTGGGCGCGCTGACAGCGAGACGATGTGCAACACAAGCAGGAGCGGGACTGCAGCAGTCGGTATGAGCACCAACGGCAGATCGCTGAGCGCCTGCGCCGACGGGCCGATGTGGATCAGTTGAAAGCCGGTGACGGCGCCGAGCGTCAACGCCGTGACCAGATCGGCGATGCCCAAGATGTTGAACCGTCGTGCGGCGAGGCGACCAGAGCCGTGTGCGAGCTTGCGTGCAACGAATGGCGCGGCGATTCCAACAGCGATGTCCCCGAACCCGGCCGGAATCGCGAACAGCGCAGGCAGATGCCCGATGAACATCGCGATCACGAAGACCGCTCCTTCGACTGCGCGGAACGCGTGCGGCAGCACGAGCTGGCCGCGCATGCCAGGCGCCGCCAGCGCACGCCTTACAATCCGGATGCGGCTCATCGCCAGCAACAGGAGCGCGAAACCGACCACCGCAATCGGCATCCATGGCACCTGGCGGCCGAGCTGTGCACGGTAGCCGCCGCCAGCCCCGATTGCGGCGCTGACCGCATACCAGCTTCCGATCACGACCGCGGTACCGGTGGTCAGGAGGACGGCCGTCCTCGTGCCCAGTCCCGCGTTCACCGCGCCGCGGAACAGAACGATGCACACGGCGGCGGCGAGGGCGAGGATGCCAAAAAGGGTGAGTGCCCATAAGTAGGCCGGCAGCTCGGACATGTGATCCTCCAAAGAATGTATCCGGAAGATAGTATCTCTAAGCTACTAGCAAGTAAATAGTATTGTAGAACTATGACTCGGAACGTCCGCACGTATGATCACTTCTGCGTCATCGCGCGGGCGCTCGAGGACGTCGGTGATCGGTGGACTCTGCTCGTGATTCGCGACCTTCTCAGCGGCGCAAAGCGATTCACCGACCTGATGGATCGCCTTGGTTCCATCACCCCGAAGACGCTCACCCAACGACTGCGCGAGCTTGAGGAC
>DATMTC010000409.1:0-2138 GCA_035565115.1 Microbacteriaceae bacterium
TACAACAAGGCGGGCTACCTGCGCCTCGACTTCTCCTGGAATCAGGCGTTGTCAGCCGAGACGCGCACGGAAATCGAGGAGATCTCGAACAACGCCATTCGGGACAACCTCGAGGTGGTCACCCGCGAGATGCCGCTCGCCGAGGCGAAAGCGCTTGGCGCCATGGCTCTGTTCGGCGAGAAATACGGCGAGACCGTGCGTGTCGTCGACATCGGTGGCCCGTGGTCGCGCGAGCTCTGTGCTGGTACGCACGTTGCGACCAGCTCGGAGGTTGGCATGATCAACCTGATCAGCGAGTCATCCGTCGGATCGACAAACCGTCGTGTCGAGTCACTCGTCGGCCTCGAAGCGTTCAAGGATCTGGCGGCAGAGCGAACGATCGTCTCACAGCTGACCGGAAGCCTGAAGACCCCGCGCGAGCAACTTCCGCAGAAGATCGCTGACCTGGTTTCGTCGTTGAAGGCGGCCGAGAAGAAGATCGCGGCGTACGAAGCGCGCGCGGTCCTCAACCGCGTGCCAGCACTGCTCGAGAGCGTCACTCGAACGGGATCGGTGCGCCTGGTCGCCCAGAATGTCGGAACGCTCGGCTCGGCTGAAGACCTTCGGATGCTCGTCACGAGCGTTCGGGAACGGCTTGGCTCAGAGGCAGCCGTCGTCGCCCTGGCCGCGACAGCTGGGGGCAAGCCGATTGTCGTCGTCGCGACCAATCAAGCAGCGCGGGATGTCGGCGTCAAGGCTGGGGCGCTCGCCAAAGCCGCTGCGGGTGTGCTCGGTGGAGGCGGCGGAGGCAAAGACGATCTGGCGCAAGGCGGCGGCACAGACGCGAACGCGATTCCAGCTGCCATCTTGGCCATTACGACAGCGGTTGGCGGCTGACGGGTCCATGCGAGACGGAACGCGGGTAGGCGTCGACGTGGGCAAGGTTCGCATCGGTGTAAGCCGAAGTGACCCACGCGGCACCCTGGCGATGCCGGTCGAAACCGTCAAGCGAGCGTCGGATGCGACGGACATCGCACGCATCGCCGCGATCGTCGACGAGTACGAAGCGACCGAAGTGATCGTCGGATTGCCCCTTTCGCTGTCGGGTGCCAGCACCGCCTCGACGCAGGACGCCGAACACTTTGCGCAGCAGCTTGCCGACCGCTTGGCGGTGCCTGTGCGGATGGTCGACGAGCGACTGTCGACGGTGTCCGCGCAGTCCGCGATGCGGGCATCCGGCCGCACGACGAAAAACTCCCGCGTCGTCATCGACCAGGCGGCAGCATCCGTGATCTTGCAACACGCACTCGATGTTGAGCGAGCCAGTGCGAAACCGCCGGGCACACTCGTGCATCCGACAATTGGAACGACATCGTGACCCCCACGCACTCGTCAGACGAGACAACAGACGCAGACCTCGACCCAACGTTGCGCCAGGAGCAGGCGACGCCGCCAATGACGCGCAGGGAGGCTCGTGAGCAGGCGGCCAGGCGCGCACACGCGTCGACGCTCGCCTGGACGCCCGAGGAGCATCACGCACCGAAGAAGCCAAAGAAACGCAGGCGATGGCTGAAGATCACCGTCGTCGTCATCGTGATCTTGGGTCTGTTCGGCGCTGGCGGCGCATACGTCTGGAACACGTTCCAGCCTCAGGTGCTCAAGCTGATCGCGGCAGGGCAGCCAACCGACTATCCCGGCGGCGGCTCTGGATCGGTCACCGTCACGATCAAGGATGGGGACATCGGCAGCGATGTTGCGTCCACTCTGCACAAGGCGGGCGTCGTCAAGACCACCTCAGCGTTCTACAGCCTGCTGCTGAAAACCAAGCCGGATCCTGTGTTCCAGCCTGGCGTGTATCGGCTGAAGAAGCAGATGAGCGCGAAAGCAGCGTTATCCGCGCTTGAAGACCCGAAGAACAAGCTCACCCGAACGGCGGCCATCCCGGAGGGAACCACAGAGAAGGGCGTGCTCGCTTCGCTGTCGAAGGCGACGAAGATCCCTGTAGCAGACCTGCAGGCAGCAGCGGTTCCCAGTGCATTCGGGTTGCCAGCTCAGGCGAAGACACTTGAAGGATTCCTGTTCCCAGCCACGTACACGTTCGACCCGGGAATATCGGCACACGACGCGATCAAGACGTTGGTGGATCGCAGCTTCAAGGC
>DATMTC010000410.1:0-2064 GCA_035565115.1 Microbacteriaceae bacterium
GTTGACCGGCGTCGGCCTGTTTTACCGGTCCGGCTACTTCAGCCAGTCGATCTCGCCAGACGGGTGGCAACAAGAGAGTTACCCCGTTCTCGACCCTGACGGTCTTCCGCTTGCCGTGCTGCGGCATCCTGACGGCTCGGCAGCGCTTGTCACGCTCGCCCTTCCCGACGGCGGAACATTGCACGCGCGCGTCTGGACGACGATGGTCGGCAGGGTGCGATTGTTGCTGCTCGACGCGAACATTCCCGAAAACCCAGAAGAATTGCGCTCAGTCACAGACCGGCTGTACGGCGGAGGCGGCGAGCATCGGCTGCTGCAGGAGCTTCTGCTCGGCATCGGTGGCATGCGCGCGCTGCGGTTGTGCGTGCAATTGACCGACGCGCAGGAGCCCGAGGTTTTCCACACCAACGAGGGTCACGCCGGTTTCCTCGGCCTGGAACGTATCGCAGACCTGATCGGCGGCGGGCTCACCTTCGATCAGGCACTGCAGGTTGTGCGCGCAGGCACGGTATTCACGACACACACGCCGGTTGCTGCCGGCATCGACAGGTTCGAGCGCTCGCTTGTCGAGCGCTACTTCTCGACTCCGGAGTTGTTGCCAGGGGTCGCCGGGGACAGCGTGCTGGCCCTCGGCGCTGAGAACTACGATGGCGGCTCGCCCGACGTGTTCAACATGGCCGTCATGGGGCTGAGGCTTGCGCAGCGGGCCAACGGCGTTTCGAAACTGCACGGCGCCGTCTCTCGCCAGATGTTCGCAGGACTGTGGCCCGGATTCGACGCAGACGACGTGCCGATCACGTCGGTGACGAACGGCGTGCACGCGCCGACCTGGACGGATCCGGCGCTGTTGACACTCGCGGCCGAACGCTTGGGAACCAGTGACACCACGCACGCTGACTGGCGTTCTGATGCGCTCAGCGACGGCGAACTCTGGGCCGTGCGCTGCAGGATGCGGGAGCAGCTCGTGCACGACGCCCGCAGGCGCGTCACGGATGCCTGGCTGAAGCAGAACCCGACCGGCATCGTGCCGCAGTGGCTGTCTGAGGTGCTGGATCCTGGTGTTCTCACGATCGGTTTCGCCAGGCGTGTGCCGACGTACAAACGCCTGACGCTCATGTTGCACGACCGGGATCGGCTGCGGCGCATCCTGTGCGACCCGGAACGGCCGGTGCAACTCGTGATCGCAGGCAAGTCGCATCCGGCTGATGACGAGGGCAAACGACTGATTCAGGAGTTGGTGCAGTTCGCGGCAGAGCCTGAGGTGCGAGGCAGGATGGTTTTCCTTCCCGACTACGACATCGCCATGGCGCAGCAGCTGTACCCTGGCACGGACGTGTGGTTGAACAACCCGTTGCGGCCGCTGGAAGCGTGTGGAACGAGCGGGATGAAGGCGGCGTTGAATGGGTCGTTGAACCTGTCGATCCTCGACGGATGGTGGGACGAGTACTATGACGGTGAAAACGGCTGGGCGATCCCATCAGCCGACTCAGCAGGCGACAGCGCCGAACGCGACGCACTCGAGGCAAATGCGATGTACGACCTGATCGAGCACCGCATCGCCCCTCGGTTCTACGACCGAGACGGCAACGGCGTTCCACCGAGCTGGGTCGAATCGATCAGGCACACGTTGGCGGCAATGTCGCCCGAGTTGAACGCCGATCGGATGGTGCGCGAGTACGTTCAGCGTCTCTACGTGCCGGCGGGCGCCATGGAGCGACGGCTCAGCGAAAACGGATTCCGTGAAGCAAAACAGCTCGCAGAGTGGAAAGCGCGTGTGCAGTCGGCATGGCATGACGTCGCCGTCGCGCACGTCGAATCCGGCGGGCTAGACGCGGTTCCAGAGGTCGGGGACCAACTGCGCTTGCGCGCGTATGTTGCACTCGGCGGACTCGACCCGAGCGATGTCACCGTAGAGGTCGTCTACGGACACAGTGCTGACGGCGAGGACATCATCGGATCACGTCGCGCGGCGCTGCAACCGGCCGCGGCCGACGGGGGAGGCACGCGAGCGTTCGAGGGCACCATCGAACTGGATCGTGCTGGTTCGTTCGGCTACACGGTGCG
>DATMTC010000411.1:0-6225 GCA_035565115.1 Microbacteriaceae bacterium
CAGTGGACGGGGATCGCGGCCGCGGCAGTTGCTGTGCTGCTCCTGGCCGAATTCTTGGTTCGTCAGATCATGATCGGGCCTCGACCCGAGCTCAGCGAGAAGACAGAGCTGGTTGAGTTCATGACGCGAACGGCACCCTGGACGCTCACCATGGTGATGATCGACGCTGCACTGATGGCCTGCGTCATCGTGTTCCTCGCCTGCTTCAGGCAGCTGATAACCGAATCCAGGCACGACCTGCACTGGATCGCAGATCTTGCCTTCGGCGCCGGCCTCGTGTTCGTCGGAGTGACACTGGTCGGAGACGCGCTCGAGGCCGGCACGGCACTCGACACGATCGGAGCGCCACCGGATGCCTCGGCACTTCGCGCTCTCACGGAAGGGCACACGCTGATGTTCGGCGCAATCGGCTGCATATTGATCGCGCTGGTCGCGTCAGCATCCGGTTACATGACGCTGGCATCCGGTGTGCTTCCGATCTGGACAGGGAGACTGGCATACGCGGTGGCGATCCTCAATGTGCTTGCCATTCCGACAGCGTTCGGCGGCACGAACGACCGGTCGCTCTTTTCTGCAGGAGGAGTCGGGGTCGCATTGTTCGCCACATTCCCGTGGCTGGCCTGGGTCGTGGCGGTCGGCGTCGTCACAATCCGCGGCCGACGGCACGCCGTAGTCGTTCGCCAGCGCGGCCGGCTCGAATCGGACCACGAGGTCGACGGCTTATGATTGTGCTGTATCTTCACGTCCGTTAGGAACACTCTTCGTATGACCACGCGCGCCGCCGATTCAGCACGTGCCTCACTGCCCGGCCCTGCTGCATCCACTCGACCCGCGATACCGGAGGGCACGGATGCCGCGCTCGCATCCCGCGCATCCGGAACCTCGTTGTCGGCGACAATCACCCGCTATTACTCGCTGACCAAGCCGGGGGTTCTCTACGGGAACGCGCTGACGGCAGCGGCAGGCTTTCTGTTGGCGAGCAGGGGCACGTTCGATATCGGCCTGTTCCTTGCGCTGTTCATCGGCACGACGCTTGTGATCGCGTCGGCATGCGTGCTGAACAACGTGCTGGATCGAGACATCGACACGGTGATGGAGCGCACGCGCAACCGCGCAACCGTCACTGGCCGTATCGCGGCCAGGAACGCGGTGATCTTCTCGATCATGCTCGGTATCGTCGGCATGGGAATCCTGGTCGCGTGGACGAACTGGCTTGTGGTCGGCGTCGGTCTCGGCGGATTCCTGGTGTATGTCGTCTTGTACGGCATGCTGTCCAAGCGCATGTCGATCCACGGAACCTTGGTCGGCAGCGTGTCAGGAGCTGCCCCGATCCTGGCGGGCTATGTTGCGGTGACCGGGGCCGTCGATGTTGGCGCCGTGTTGGTGTTCCTGGCCGTCTTCCTGTGGCAGATGCCCGAGTTCTACTCGATCGCCATCTACCGACGCGATGAATATGCTCGCGCAGGCATACCGGTGATCTCCGTCGTGCGCGGGGTCACGAACACCACTATTCAGATCTTCGTATACACCGTCGCATTCGTCATCGTCACACTGCTCTTGCCTGCGTTCGGTTACGTTGGCATCGTGTACGCGGTCGTCATGGGCTCGCTCGGAGTGTGGTGGATCGTGCTCGGGTTGACCGGGCTCGGCAACGCGGATGCCGTCGGCTGGTCGCGCAAGATGTTCCGCTTCTCACTCGTGATGATTCTGGCCCTCTGCCTGATGTTGGCCGTCGGGCCGATCCTGCCCTAGTGTCGCTCTGCGCTCAACTGCGAGCCGTCGCGTCGATCTGCACGGGATAGCCCGCGCGCAAGACGGCGATCGTCGACGGGGGAGTGATGACCGTCGCGTCGCCGCGCGTTGGACGCGGCCGTCGTCTGCCATAGCCGGCATGCGTCCAATCCACCAGCTGATCGCCAAGCACGAGCGACTGCACATCGTTCACCAGGGCGAAGGCACCGTCTGGCAGTGACTGCCATGGCAACGAATGCAGACGGCGTCTGTGCGTGCCGCCGTGCAGACGTTCTGCATGCAACATCCGATTCATCTCGCCTGCCGACGGGATGGCAGACCCGGCGGCATCCGCCCACAAGCGCTGATAGGTCTTGTAGCTCTCGCGGCGGCACTCGGCGCACGGGCGGTGACCTGCGGCGAACGAGACCGCCTCATCGTGAAAGAACAGATAGGTGTAGTGGTTCGGTTGCCATTGCTCGTTCCATCTGCCGCGAAACTCGAGTGCGCAGGTGATCCACAGATCGCCCGCGTGAAATCGCACGATCTCGTGACCGGAGTGGATACGTCCGCGATTGCCCGTCCATGCGCCACGCAGCCCGATAGCGACGATCTCGCCGAGAGGCGTGACGCGATTGCGCTGTGTCATCGTTGTTCTCCCTCGTCGGCATCTCGGTGCATCTTTTCAGGGCATCATGTCGGTGGCCACTGACATCGTGGCGGCATGACAACTCAGTACTACACGGCCGCGAGCATCGACGGGTTCATCGCCGACAAGAACAATTCGCTTGATTGGCTCTTGCAGTTCGACGACACAGGCGGCAGCGAGCCGAGCGACGCGGACTACGCCGGCTTCATCGGCGACGTCGGCGCGCTCGCCATGGGAGCGACGACGTATGACTGGATTCTCGATCATCACGTGCGGCCGCCTGATGGTGAGCCGAGTCCGTGGCCGTATGCGCAGCCGACCTGGGTCTTCAGCCATCGTGAGCTTCCGTCGATCGACGGTGCAGACATCCGGTTCGTGAGTGCAGTCGATGCGCCGGGGCGCAGCGTCACGGCGATCCACGATCAGATGGTCCAGGCGGCGGCGGGCAAAAACGTGTGGCTGGTTGGCGGAGGTGACCTGGTGGGTCAGTTCGCGGATGTTGGACTGCTCGACGAGATCATCCTCACCATCGCGCCCGTCACGCTCGGTGGCGGTTCCCCCGTGCTGCCGCGTGAACTGGTCACGCCGGCGCTGCAGTTGACATCGCTGCGGCAATCCGGGCCGTTCGCCCAGTTGCGCTACACCGTTCAAACAGGCTGAGCCTGACAAAAGAAACGGGTGGCACGGCCGAAGCCGCACCACCCGTTTGAGAAGTCTCGTGCCTCGCTTTACAGCGGGCGGATGTTCTCTGCCTGCAGACCCTTCGGCCCACGGACGACCTCGAACTCGACCTTCTGGTTCTCTTCGAGCGAGCGGAAGCCGCTTGCTGCGATAGCCGAGAAGTGCGCGAAGACGTCGGCGCTGCCGTCGTCAGGTGCAATGAATCCGAAGCCCTTTTCAGAGTTGAACCACTTGACGGTTCCGGTTGCCATACTTTTCTCCTTGAGAGTTTGCCAGGTTCCGACTGTCGGAACCCTTGTCGCGGTGTTCTTTTCCGCCCCTCAGAGAAGCGGCTCGCGGATCCGGGTGGACCGTGCGCCGCTTAAAATTCCTGCGTAACACAACAACTGCCGATTAAGCGTAGCGTATGGGACTGCGAATTGGCAGTACCGGTCAGAATCAGTCGGATGCCAATGACTTGACCGCTCGAACGGCGTCGCGAAGCTGGCCAGCAACGGCCGCGAGCGCCGCAGCATCCACGTCTGGACTCCAGGAGAAACGCACGGCGGTTCTGGCAATGTCTTCCGCGTATCCGAGTCCCAACAGCACGTGCGAAGCGTCCTCGCTGCCGGCGGCGCATGCTGACCCGCTCGACGAGACCACACCGCGTCGTTCGAGCTCGAGGAGCACTGCTTCGCCGCTGGTGCCAGGGAAAACGAATGAGGCGGTTGCGGGCAGCCTGCGTACTGCATCGCCGGTCAGCTCGGCCCCGGGAACCTGCGCAAGAACGGATGCGATGAACCGGTCGCGGGCGTTGGTTGCCACCGCGGCGTTCGACTCCCGATCGATCTCGGTCCGTTCGACCGCGGTGGCGAGAGCGACCGCCCACGCCACGTTTTCGGTTCCCGAGCGTCGGCCGCGCTCCTGACCGCCTCCGTGCAGCACAGGCTCAAGCCTGATGCGCCCGCGCACGAACAGCACACCGATTCCTTTCGGTGCGCCGAGCTTGTGGCCAGAGATGCTCATCGCGTCGACACCGAGCGTCGCAACAGAACAGTCCAGCCATCCGGCCGCCTGCACAGCGTCGGTATGGAATAGCACGCCGCGCTGGTGCGCGACCTCGGCCAACTCGGCGATCGGCTGCACCGTTCCGACTTCATTGTTGGCGTACGCGATCGAGACCAGCGTCGTGTCGTCGCGGATGGCGCTGGACAGCGAAGCGGGGAGAACGCGTCCGGCGCGATCGGTCTCGACGAATGTCACCTCGAATCCGTGCTGGCGGCGAAGATAGTCGACACTTTCGAGCACTGCTTCGTGTTCGATCCTGGTTGTGACGATGTGCCGTCCGCGTGGATTCGCGAGCGCGATTCCCTTGATCGCCAAATTGTCGGCCTCGGTGCCGCCCGATGTGAACACGATGTCTCCTGCGCGGCAGCCGAGCCAGCCTGCAACCCTGGCGCGAGCATCGGCCAGCGCCAGCGCGGCAGACTCGCCGACCGTGTGATGACTCGACGGATTGCCGAAGTTGCCGGTCAGGAACGGCCAAGCCGCCTCGAGTGCATCGCGGCGCACGGCAGTGGTCGCCGCCGCATCCAAATAGATCATTCTCGCTGCCCGCGCCCCGTCACCTCGATGTCGAGGCCAAGGTCGAGCGAGCGAACACTGTGAGTCAGCGCTCCAGCCGAGATCACGTCCACTCCCGTTGATGCGATGGCCTTCACGGTGTCGAGGCTGACGTTGCCGCTTGCCTCGACGATCGCGCGACCCGCAACGAGCGCAACGCCCTGGCGCAACTCGTCGATGGAGAAGTTGTCGAGCATGATCGTGTCGACTCCGGCGGCCAGCACGGGTTCGATCTGGTCGATGCGATCGACCTCGACCTCCAGGTGGGTCGTGTGGGACAGCGCCGCGCGAGCGCGGGTCAGCGCTGTCGTGAGATCGGTGCCGTCAGCGGTGAGAATGGCGAGGTGATTGTCTTTGGCCATGACAGCATCCGACAGCGAGAAGCGATGATTGTGGCCGCCGCCGCTGACGACAGCGTGTCTCTCGAGCGCGCGCAGTCCTGGAGTGGTCTTCCTGGTGTCGACGATGCGTGCCTGTGTGCCACGAGTCTGCGCCACGAACTGTGCCGTGAGCGTTGCGATTCCGCTCATGCGCTGCACCAGATTGAGCGCAACGCGTTCGGCCTGGAGCACGCCCCGCGCCGGCCCTGAAACGGATGCGAGGTGATCGCCGGCCACGAACGCCTCGCCGTCAGAACGCAACAGCTCCACGGTGATCGCTGGGTCTGCCGCGGTCATCGCTGCAGCGAACACAGCGCCACCGCTGAACGTGCCGGGTTCACGCGCAACCAGGTGCGCCTGCGCCATCGCCGTCTCTGGAATGAGCAGCTCCGAGGTGATATCGCCCCACGGAGCGTCTTCGGCCAGGGCGGAGCGCACAACCGAGTCGATGATCTGTGCGGTCAGCATGCGAATGCTTCCTGTTCGTGCATGGCGGGCTCTCGTCTCCAGCTCAGGTGCCGAGCGAAATCGGCGGAGGTGTTCGGAAAATCAGACCTGTAGTGGGCTCCACGCGACTCTTCGCGAGCAAGCGCTGCGGTGACCAGAATGCGAGCCAGGTCGAGCAGGTTGGCGTCTTCGCGCTGTGCGATGGTGGCATGCGCCGGATCCGCCTGCGTCCACGCCGCGAGTGATTCGGATGCTGTGGAGAGAGACTCTCGTGAGCGCAGCACGCCCACTGCGTCCCACATCAGCTGCTGCAGTTCCGGGCGATCGACGACCGATCCTCGTTGCCCGAGCTGTGCACTGGGGAGGCCGCCCGTGCCCGTATCCAGACCTGATGAGGTGGTCTCGATGGGCCCCCACGTCGCCACTCGGCCAACGGAATCGTCGATGTCGCGCGCGGCGCGGTAGGCGAACACCAGACCTTCGAGCAGCGAGTTCGACGCGAGTCGATTCGCACCGTGCGCTCCCGTGCATGCCGTCTCACCCACCGCGTAGAGGCCGGCAAGCGTTGTGCGGCCACGAAGGTCGGTGGCGATGCCACCCATCCAGTAGTGGGCTGCGGGGGTGACAGGGATCGGCTCACGCGCCCAGTCAAGTCCGGCGGAGCGCGTCGCGGCGTCGATCGTTGGAAACCGCTGCGCCAGGAACGCGCCGCCGAGTCGCGTCGCATCCAGTCGC
>DATMTC010000412.1:0-3762 GCA_035565115.1 Microbacteriaceae bacterium
TGACGCGCTGGCGATGCGCGCGAGAGACTCGACGGTCCACGGATTGCCCGGGTCGCTGCGCATCGCCGCGATCGCACGGGCGATGTGCGGATCGCGCACCGTCACCAGCCACTGTTCTGGAGCGCATCCGTTCTCCACCCAGGCGCGAACCGCTGCTGATGCGATGATCGTGGCAATCCGGCTGCGCATGACGAGGCTTCCCGGCCGTGACTCTCCGAACTCGCGTGCAAGGCCATCCACGAGGGATCCGAGATGCGGTTCGCGCCGGAACAGACCGCCGGCCACAAGAACATCCGGCAGCGCGGCCACGAGAGGCTCGGCGGCGTGAGACGTCAGACTGAGTTCGCCCGACGCGACGACGGCATCGTCAACTGCTCTGATGCGGTGGGCGCCGACGCGCGGAAGGAGCAGGTAGTCGCCTGCGATCAGGCGGACGGGCTGCGCAGCGGCGTCGAGCACGTCGATCGAGCCGAAGCGCACATGATGGAATCGAACGGCGTCGCCCGGGAAGTTGATCGTGCTCGAGGCGGCGATGACACTACGGCGAAAGTCGAGAAGCGACCAGTCGAGCATCCCGAGCAGTCGTTCGAGCTCGTCGCACGCTTCGGATGCTGTCGGCACCTGACCGCGCGGAGCATCCGACGCTTCTTCAACACGGTTGCACACGATGCTCATACGAGTCAGAACTCTGTATGCCCACCGCGCATTCCCGATCGTCGCAGCCGTTCGTCGGCAATCAGGGCGCAGATCGGCCGGCGAACTCTTACGTTGTGTTTCACTCGAGATCGCGCTTGCGACGGTTCACGCATACCGTCTAACTATGACCGAGCCATTGAACTCACGCCCGCTGAAGGTAGTCGCCGTCTCGGGAAGCCTGCACACTCCCTCTAAAACCACGGCCCTGGTCGGGGAGATCCTTGCTTCGTTCGGACGCGAGCTCGACATCGACGCACACCTCATCGAGGTCAACGACATCGGTCCAGAATTCGCGGGTGCCCTGCGGCGCGATCAGGTTCCGGAGTCGGTCGAGCGCGAGCTGCAGCGGGTTGAATCGGCCGACCTGCTCGTCGTCGCAAGTCCCGTCTATCGTGCCTCGTTCACCGGCCTGTTCAAGCATTTCTTCGATTTCGTCGGCCAGTACGCCCTCGTCGACAAGCCCGTTTTGCTCGCAGCGACCGGCGGCAGCGACCGTCACGCACTGATCATCGAGCACCAGTTCCGGCCACTGTTCGGATTCTTCCAGGCGCTCACGCTGCCCATCGGCGTGTATGCGAACGACTCGGACTTCACGAACTACAAGGTCACAAGTCTCGATCTGCAGGAGCGCATCGACCTTGCGGTTGCTCGCGCATTGCCGCTCATCCGGCTGAACGTCGCAGAGAGCGCATCGATCGAACGCTCGCTGCTCGGGCGCTAGAGCGTCCGGTCTTCGCAGGTCGCTGTGTCAGAAACCACTCCCTTTCGCGAGCAGGTAGCGTGAGCGGGTGACAAAAGAAGCCGAGGTCGTCGTTGTCGGCGGCGGCGCGATGGGTTCGGCTGCCGCCTGGCAGCTTGCTCAGCGCGGACGTGACGTGCTGCTGCTCGAGCGCTTCTCACCTGGGCACACCATGGGCGCCTCTCACGGCGCAAGCCGAAACTTCAACGTCTCGTACGATCGGCCCGAATATCTTGAGCTGCTTGTCGAGGCACTTCCGCTGTGGCGCGAGCTCGAGGCGGCGACGGGTGCTTCGCTGCTCGATCTCGTCGGCATGGTCACCCATGGCGGGTCAGGCGACTTCGGCGGAATGCTGGACGCACTCACCGCCCTTGGCATTCCAGCCGAGATCCTCCCCGCCGACGAAGCGGCGCGACGCTGGAACGGCATCCGATTTGCCACCAACGTGCTGCACACGCCGCAGGCCGGCCGCATCAATGCGGATGCCGCCGTCGACGCATTGCAGCGGGCAGCCAGAACAGCAGGAGCCGAGATCCGCCACGACAGCCACGTGCTTGGGATGGAGGTGATCGACAACAACCGTGTGCGCGTCAGCACGGCTGACGAAACCGTCGATGCGCGCCGGGCGGTCGTCACGGTCGGCGCGTGGACGAGCGCACTGATCGGGCGCACGCTGCCGCTGCCGCGCCTGACTGTCACGCAGGAGCAGCCGGCCCACTTCGCGGTGCGCGATGCCGCAGCATCCTGGCCTGGTTTCAACCACATCAAGGGCGAGAAGGACGACTGGTGGTACTCGACCGTCTACGGCATGTTCACTCCGGGTGCCGGGGTGAAGGCCGGATGGCACGGAACGGGACCGATCGCCAACCCGGATGCCCGCACGTTCACACCCGAGCCGAGGCAGTTGGCCGCGCTTCAGCGATACGCGCGCGAGTGGCTGCCAGGCGTCGACTCGGACGTGTTCACCGACATCAGTTGCACGTACACGACGACGCCGGACTCGGACTTCATCCTCGATCGAGTCGGTCCGATCACGATCGGAGCGGGCTTCAGCGGTCACGGGTTCAAGTTCACGCCTGCGATCGGGCGGGTGTTGGCCGACCTGGCGCTGGGTGGTGAGCGACCGCATCCGTCGTTTTCGCTGGCCCGCTTCGCCCGCCCCTGATCGCCGAGTGCTCCCTTGTGGCTACTCTGGCACGCTGAGAATGACCATAAGGGAGCACTCGGCGATGACAGAGCAGCGGAAGAAGGCGGGAACGTGAGCGACATGGCGCTGCTGCGCTCCGCAATCACGGGGTGGGCCGCGGGGGGAGTGCATGCCCACGCCGCCCAGGCAGAAGCTCGCACCCTGGGCGAGCGGGTGGGTTTACGCAGCGTTGTGCTTGTCGAAGGGGTCAGCGATCGGGTTGCCGTCGAAAGCCTGGCGGTGCGGATCGGGCGCGAGCTCGACGCCGAAGGCGTCTGCGTCGTGCCCATGGGCGGAGCGATGAGCATCGGCAGATTCCTCGAACTGTTCGGTGCCGCCGGGCTGGACGTCCAGATCGCAGGCCTGTGCGACGTTGGCGAAGAGCCGTATTTCCAACGCGCCCTCGAACGCGCCGGCCGCGGTGTCCATCTAGACAGGCAGCGGATGCAGGCACTTGGCTTTTACGTGTGCATGGTCGACCTCGAGGACGAGCTCATCCGCTCGCTCGGCGCATCCGCGGTCCTGAACGTACTCAAGGCCGAGGGCGACGACAGAACCTTCCAGACATTTCAGCGTCAGCCGGCACAGCGTGCGCGGCCGGTCGAGCAGCAACTTCGCCGCTTCATGGGAACGATCAGCGGCAGGAAAGAGCGCTACGCCCGATCGCTGGTGGATGCTCTGGATCTCGCGCGATTGCCGGATCCGTTTGAGCTGCTGCTCGCTCGGGTGTGAGCTTGACCGCTTCTGCCGCCCGCCGCTTCTGCCGGCCGCCGCCTGCCGCTCAGCGCAGCGGACGGAAGAACTCACGCATCCGCGTCGCAACGAGTTCTGGCGTCTGCTTCGCCGTGAAGTGTCCGCCGCGCGGCAGATCGGTCCACGCGCGCAGATCCGTGTACGTGCGTTCGGCGTAACTGCGGGGAAAGCCTCGCTCGCCCCATTGAACGGCCACCCCCGCCGGCACATCAATCAGTGGCATCTCGGGTTCGAGCGAACCGTCGAAATAAGGGCGAAACGACGTGCCGATCGACTGCGTGACCCAGTAGATCATCACCGTCGTCAGCAGTTCGTCGCGCGTCCATGCCGTCTCGAATTCGCCGTCACTCCAGGTGCGGAACTTCTCGATCAGCCACGCCGCGAGCCC
>DATMTC010000413.1:0-8256 GCA_035565115.1 Microbacteriaceae bacterium
TCCTGCGCTCTCGAACCGCTCGAGCAACTCGGGAAGGGGCGGGCAACCCTCGCACGCAACGACAGCGCCAAACCCCGGCACAGCCAGTCGCACCGCCTCTTTCGTCAAGAACACGATCGTCTCTTTGCCTTGCGCCGCCGACCCGGATGCCACCAGCATGGCAACGGTTGCACGTTCGGGATCTTCTAACCCCGTCGCAAGATTGATAAGTGCTTTCTGCATCATGTCTCCTTCGATTCAGCCGGCGAGACCGTCGCCGACAGGTACCTCACCAAGAGGTCAGTGGTGAATAAGCCGCGCTGCGGCATTCGAAGATCCGCCAATCGCTCGGCGACTTTCAGCGGCCCCGGTGCGCCGATGTCGACGCCAGAAACAACAGCTGTTGTGCGGGTCACACGCCACACCCGTTCTGGTCGGAATTGAAAGCTCTGCCCATTGGGCGTGCTGCCACGCAATCGCATTGAACCCGCCCGCAGCATCGGTCGCAGTGCTGAGCCCATCGCCCCGAGCACAGGCTCGCTCCGCCAGGCGGCGTCTGGCATCGCTGCGGCCATCAACGTCACAAGTCGAGTCATCGAGCTGTCGCCCAGTTCGAACCGCCATTCGAGCGTGCCTGGGATGCGTACGGTCGCCGCGAACGGCCCGTCCCAGTGGAGCGAGATCGGAGTCGTGATCGAGGTTTCGACAGCGGCTCCTACGTAACGCATGCAGCTACGATCGGGCTCCGCATCTGCGAAGATCGTCCACCGCGCATCCGGTGTACGCAACCAGACTGCCCGATACTCCGGGCCGATGGAACTAGCGAGAAAGTGTCGGAAGGCCAGGTAGTGGCCCGAGCGGAATGGCTGGCCCATCAGCGCGTAGCCACCCAGATGCTCTACTGCATCCGAACGCTCGGCAGGAAAGCCCGAACGTTGTGCTGCGGCTCTGGGCGATGTCGCGATCATTCGGGACCCCTCTCATCGGGATCGAGCGTAAGCCGCTGTCAGAGTCAGATCATGAGGCAGATGCCCCATCTATCGAGGACGTCCCGACGACCAGATCGTGTTCGATGGCGAACAGTGTTGCTCCGACGCGGTTACGAGCGTCGATCTTGACGTAGATGTGCTCGACGTGGTTCCGCGCGGTCTTCGGTGTAATGACGAGGCGTTCGGCAATTTCGCGATCGCTCAATCCTTGACAGATCAGGGCGAGCACCTGCCCCTCTCGAGTGGTCAGCCCTGCAGGTAAGTCGTGACCTCGCTGAGGCTGGTGCCCCGCGACCCCGAGGACGGCGTCTGCCGCACGGACATCCAGACGCCCATCGCGCACCTCGTCGCGGATCCTCTCGGCCGCCACGACGGACGAGACAGCTGTCCGGTACGGTCGCGGCTCGAGACTGCTTTGGTACGCGTCCGCGACGGCGAGCAGCCGCTGGCCACGGTCCAGAGACGAACCCGTGCCGCGGGGATACCCGGAACCATCGATGCGTTCATGATGCGACCCGGCCAGCTGCGACTCCCTCTGCAGTCCTGGGATCCGCATCACGATCCGCTCGGTGAAATACGGGTGCGCACGCATCCGCTCACGCTCCAGCTCCGTCAACGGCCCCGGCTTGTCCCAGATGCTGTTCGAGACGCCCAACCTGCCGAGATCGTGTAGCCACCCCGCCCGACGCAGCGGCTCGGCGTCCGCAGGGTGCCATGCGTCTGCGGCGCGACACACGAGATCTGCGACGGCACGTGAATGCCCTGCCGTATACGGAGACTTGAGATCGGCGAAGTCGCCGATCGCGGTCAGCACGGTGTCGAGCGCCGAGCCGCTTAGTCGCAGGTGATCACCGCCCTGATCGATGGCAAGCGGCCACAGGTCGACGCCGTCCAGCTCCGCGGCGAACTCATTCACGTGGCGGCAGAACGCCTCGACCACGTGCGGATCAAATTGTGTGCCGCTGCGCGCGCGAATGGTGCCAGCGGCATGTTCGGGCGTTCCGGTCCTCAGCGCTATCTCGCCCAGATCGGCCACGTGCGCCACGCGCATCTCGAGCGGGATCTGATCTCCCCGCAATCCGTCCGGCATCCCGTGCCCGTCCCATCGCTCGAACGTGCAGCCCAAGATCGGACTCAAGCCGTGATCCAGCCCGACGCGATCGGCCAGCGACACAGCGGACGCGCAATGCGAACGAATCGTTGTCAGCATGACGGAGCGAGCCACGAGAAGAAACCGCGATCGCGCGATTGCACGGCGCGGCGCGTCTCGTTCGGCGCCTGTCCTGCGCAACAGCAGGTTCAACAGCGGCAGTCCTCGAGCATCGATTGAGTAGTACGCCCGTCGAAAGCCGATGTCATCGCCGAAGAGTGCAGCGAGCTCGAAGGAATCCGCGTGACACCCGATCCACGCCAGCAGGTTGGTGTAAAAGACGCGCTGACGGGTCGAATCGTCCAATCCGAGCATGTCAGAAAGCCGCATTCCGATCAGCGCCGCGCGCAGCATGTGCTCCATCGGCTGACCGAGCCCGAGGTCGATCGCCAGTGACAGGGCGGCCAAGATCTCAATTCTGCGCGGCGCCTCGGTCGAAGCTCGGCTGCCGCCAACCGGTCGCAACTGCATGGCCAACCTGGATTCCGCGGTGTTCACGCACACTCATTGTGCGCTCGGCGCACGGCCCGGTCAACAGGGCTCGGAGCCGGTCAGCCAGAGACGATCTGTACGGCCAGGGAATCCACGCGGGTCGCGATGGCATCTTCCGCCGCCCACCGCTTGGCGAGCCTGGCAAGCACTGCATCCAGTTCCGACTGCGTGAGGCCAGCCGCAAGACGCAACCGGATGACAAGCTCCGGTCCGGCGAGTCGAGCGAGTGGGTCGCCGGAGGCAAGATCAATACCGTGCACGGCAAGCTCGGTGCCGACAGTGCGCTCGAACGCGTCGCGAACCTCTGGGTCTGCATAGCTCGGCAGCCACGGCTCCCCCTGCGCCAATGCCCACAACGCAGGACGTCGAATCACGAACTCGGTCTCGGCGGCCGGGTCGATCACGACAAGCTCGGTATTTTCACTCGCAGCGGCCAAGGCGACCCGCGCGCCGGATGCCGGGACGGGGCGTGCCTTTGCGTTCCAGGCCGACATGGTGGTGGTGCGGGAGAAGACCGGAAGCACGCTGCGTCCTTCAGGGCCGGCGACGGTCACGATCGAAAGCTCCTGCTTCTTGTCGATCGTGCGGCCGTGCTCGTCCTGCCCAGACTCCCCCAGGTGTGCGACGAGCGGGATGAGCAGCCGCGCGCCGCGAAACGCGTCGACGACGGTGTCTTCGCGTGCCGTACCGTCGCGGAACCGCGTGAGCGCATCCGCAAGCTCAGGCGTGGCCGATCCGTCGTCTGACGAGTAGTCGTTCGCCTCGAAATGGCGCCCGGCCCACGGCTGACCGGCGGAGTCGCCTGGCTGCTCAGTACCCTGCGACATCCAGCGCTTCAGCCAGGGTGAACGCACCAGCGTAGAGTGCTTTTCCGATGATGGCGCCTTCGAGCCCGATCGGAACCAGTTCGCGCAACGTCACGATGTCGTCAAGGCTCGACACCCCGCCTGACGCGATCACCGGACGAGATGTACGGTCCATCACCTGACGCAGAAGCTCAACGTTCGGGCCCTGTAACGTGCCGTCTTTCGTCACGTCGGTGACGACGTAGCGTGCACATCCCGCGTCTTCCAGCCGATCGATGACCTGCCACAGGTCGCCGCCGTCCTTCGTCCATCCGCGGGCCGCGAGCGTCGAGCCTCGCACGTCGAGCCCGACAGCGACGGCCTCACCGTACTGCGCAATCACGTTCGCCGCCCACTCCGGATTCTCGAGCGCAGCCGTGCCAAGGTTGATTCGCTTTGCGCCGATGGCGAGCGCACCGCGCAGCGATTCGTCGTCTCTGATGCCGCCGGACAGCTCGACATTCACGCCCTTGACCTGCTTGATGACACGCTTGAGCACGCTGCGGTTGTCTCCGCGCCCGAACGCTGCATCGAGGTCGACGAGGTGAATCCAGTCGGCGCCCTGAGCCGCCCAGTCCATCGCGGCATCCACGGGATCGCCGTAGCTGGTCTCGCTGCCTGCTTCGCCCTGAGTCAAGCGCACTGCCTGCCCCCCGGCCACATCGACAGCGGGAAGAAGCACAAGTCGCGGGGTGTTGTTGAACTCGCTCATGGTTGTGAAGGATCCTTGCGATTGCTGAGGTTGCTGCATGGACGCGCGCCTGCGCGGCACAAGGAACAAATCTAGCGCAGCAACCAACGCGCAGGTGTCACCGGCTCAGAACGAGACCTTCACAGGCTTTGCACCCAGTTCCGAAGCAATCTAATGCCGGCGTCTCCCGACTTCTCCGGGTGGAACTGTGTCGCCATCAATGGACCGTTCTCAACGGCGGCGAGGAAGCGGCCGCCATGGTCTGCCCAGGTTAATTTCGGGGCTTGGAATGCGGGCGATGGCTCCATCGTCCAGTCCTGCGCCGCGAACGAGTGCACGAAGTAGAATCTTTCGTCCCTGATGCCGGCGAACAGCACGGAGTCGACTGGAGCGTCAACGGTGTTCCAGCCCATATGTGGCAGGATCTCGCTGCGCAGCTCGGTGACGGTGCCCGGCCACTCACCGAGCCCAGCAGCATCCGCGCCGAACTCAACGCCCGTTTCGAACAGCACCTGCATGCCGACACAGATGCCGAGTACCGGGAGCCCGCCCGCCAGGCGCCGGTCGATGATTTCGTCTCCGCCCACGTTTCGAAGCGCCTCAATGACCGCCCGGAATGCGCCGACCCCTGGAACAACCAGGCCCGCCGCGTTCTGTGCTGCTGCGCGGTCGGCGGTCAACTCGACGCGCGCCCCAGCAGCCTCCAGCGCCTTCGCGGCGGAGTGCACGTTTCCGGAGCCATAGTCGAGCACGACGATGGATCGTGCGCTCACAGGGCACCTTTCGTCGACGGCACGCCGACGACAAGCGGATCGACGGCCTTCGCCTGGCGAAAGGCCCGTGCGAACGCCTTGAACTCTGCCTCTGCGATGTGATGTGGGTCACGGCCGCTGATGACCGTGACGTGCGTTGTCAGAGCGGCGTTGAACGCGATCGCCTCGAACACGTGCCGAACCATCGAGCCTGTGAAGTGTCCGCCGATGAGGTGGTATTCGAATCCGGCCGGCTCACCGGAGTGCACGAGGTACGGCCGCCCTGAAATGTCGACGACGGCTTGCACGAGCGCCTCGTCGAGCGGCACGAGCGCGTCACCGTATCGTGAGATGCCTCGCTTGTCGCCGAGCGCTTGCTTGATCGCCTGTCCGAGCACGATTCCAACGTCTTCAACCGTGTGGTGAACGTCGATTTCGACATCGCCGGATGCCCGCACAGTCAGGTCGGTGAGGGAGTGCTTCGCGAAGGCGGTCAGCAGGTGATCAAAGAACGGAACGGATGAATCGATCTCGCTGAAGCCGGTGCCGTCCAGGTTGATGGTGAGTTCAATGCTGGACTCGCTGGTCTCGCGGCTCACCTGCGCAATGCGCGTGCCTGTGCTCATGGCTCACAAGCCTACCGGCGCTGCCGTCGGCTCAGCGGCGCTGCCGCGCCCTGCGCCGGGTGCGCCTTGCGTGCTTCCAGCATCATGTTTGCCGCCGTCACGGTGCGTGTAGCGCGACGCCGCCTCGAGGAACGCTGATGTCTCAGCCGCTGTTCCTGCGCTGACTCGCAGGTGCCCGGGTATTCCGACGTCGCGAATCAACACACCTCCTGACAGCAGCGCCTCGAACATCGCCTTCGGATCCTCGACACCACCGAACAGCACGAAATTGCTGCCGCTGACGTGAGGCTGGTACCCGAGCTCAGTCAATTCGCGGGAAATGCGATCCCGCTGCGTCGTGATCTCTTCCACCATCGCCAGCATCTCGTCCGAGTGGGCGAGAGCTGCAACAGCGGCGGCCTGCGTGAGCGCTGACAAATGGTATGGCAGGCGCACCAGGCGCAACGCATCTGTGATTGCCGGGTCTGCAGCAAGGTAACCCAACCGAACTCCGGCAAACGCGAACGCCTTACTCATCGTGCGGGAGATGATCAGACGCGGCCTGCCAGGCAACAGGGTCAACGCACTCGGCGTGCCATGCGGCATGAACTCGGCATACGCTTCATCGACGACCACAATCCCGTCTGTGGCGTCGTACGCGGCGACGATCGTCTCCAGACTCAGCGGCGTTCCGGTCGGGTTGTTGGGAGAGCACAGCAGAACGACGTTGGGGTTCTCCCGTGCAATCCAATCGACCGCCCGCTGAGGCGTCAACGCGAAATCGGGATCGCGATCGCCTGCGATCCATTCGGTCGCGGTGCCCAGCGCGAGTATCGGGTACATCGAGTATGTCGGGGTGAAGCCAAGCACTCGGCGCCCAGGGCCGCCGAACGCCTGCAGGATCTGTTGCAGCACTTCGTTCGAGCCGTTGGCCGCCCACACCTGCTCTGGCGTTATATCGTGGCCAAGATAGCCGGCAAGCGACTCTCGCAGTTCGAGAAACTCTCGGTCAGGGTAGCGATTCGCCGATTCGATGGCACGAGCCAACGCGGCAAGGATGTCGTGCGCAACGGCGTCCGGAATCGGATGCGTGTTCTCATTAACATTGAGCGCCACCGGAACACGCTTCTGCGGTGCTCCGTACGGCGACAGCCCTCGAAGGTCGGAACGAAGCGGCAAATCGGACAGCGAACTCACTCCCCCATATTAGGCGAGGCCCGCGGACCACTCACTCGCAGGACGTCCGCCGATCAGCGCCTGTCCGTCAGTGCCGGTCCGTCAGTGCGTGTGCGTCAATGTCTGTCCCTCAGTGCGAGTACTTGGCCGGGATGGCCAGGCGCTGACCCGGCATGAGCATCGACGTCTGTAACTGGTTGAGATCGACGATCGCCGCCACTACATCTCGCGGGTCTGCGGACGGCGCCACGCGCTCGGCAATCTGCCACAAAGACTGCCCCGAGCTCACCGTCACGTGTGAAAACGACTCGGCAGGGCCGTAACCATTCGACGCGAAGGCGCCCCCGCCGTTGAGCGCGAAACACGCTGCGGCAATAACGAGCGGTACCGCGGCGAGCGTTGTCAGAACGACGCGTCCGCGACGGGTGAGGTGCATGCGCGTCTTCGGCGCTCGTGTACTCACCACTGGACGCGCGGACTCCGTTGCCATCCTCTCGCGTGGGAAAGGGATGATCGCCGCATTAACTGCTGTGCTCATGATTGCCTCCCGCGGTCGCAACCGCCGATCTACCTCGAACTGCCCGTGTTCAGTTAATTCGCACCCGGTGTTCGGCCGGAATCACCGGATGCGAAGCTATGTTCCGAATATATCTTCTATACCGTGTAAAATCAACCGTATGTTCGCAACTTATTCCGAAGAATCTTCGGACACGCTCGAACACCTGTTTGTATTGCTGAGTAGAAGTCGATACAGTTCGACTGTCTGGATCACATGCAACCAGGCACCACCGACATTGGGTTAGCCGAACGGTGATTTGTTCATAAGAACAGGGCGGTTCTACCGCCGGAAGGATGCAGAACGTGGCCAACAACAGCGATCAGCCCAAACCGCGCGGCACCCGTCGACGCAAGAGTCTGAGCGATAAGCAACTCGCGATTCTCGATGTGATCGCCCGATCAGTGAGCCAGCGCGGCTACCCGCCGAGCATGCGCGAAATCGGCGACGCTGTCGGCCTCGCATCGCTCTCGAGCGTCACACACCAGCTCAATCAGCTTGAATTGAGCGGGTATCTTCGACGCGACCCCAATCGCCCACGCGCACTCGAGATCCTCATCGATCTGCCGACATCCACGGGGGGCAGCGCCGAATACGAGAACGTCACCCCCGTCGGAGACGCGGCAATGGTTCCCCTGGTCGGGCGGATCGCCGCCGGCGTGCCGATCACAGCCGAGGAGCAGGTCGACGAGGTCTTCCCTCTTCCACGACAATTGGTCGGCAACGGCGAACTGTTCATGCTCAAGGTCGCAGGCGAGTCCATGATCGACGCCGCCATCTGCGACGGCGACTGGGTGGTCGTCCGCCAGCAGAAAACCGCCGAGAACGGCGACATCGTCGCAGCGATGCTCGACAATGAGGCAACCGTCAAGGTGTTCAGGCAACGAGACGGTCACACCTGGCTGCTGCCTCGCAACACCAACTTCGAGCCGATCGTCGGGGACTTCGCCGAGGTACTCGGCAAAGTTGTCGCGGTGCTCAGGGCCGTCTGAGGAATCAGGGCCGTCTGAGGATTCAGGGC
>DATMTC010000414.1:0-5480 GCA_035565115.1 Microbacteriaceae bacterium
CACCGTCGAAGTAGAGGATGCGCCGACCGGCAGGCAACTGCGCGACCGCCGCAAGCGTGTCGAGAAGACAGGCACTCGCAATGGTCGCTGCTTCCTCAAGAGTGAACGGTGGGTGCAGCCGAGTCTTGACCCTGCCAGGGACGCACTCCTTGGCAATGAGCACGAGAGTGGTTGCGGCTGCCGTCATCGGGTTGCCGCCCGCAGTTGACGGGACATATCAGCAACGGCCCTCACGGTGCCCTTCACGGTTCCCGTCACCTTCGATGTTCCGATCCTCGGACGGTAGGTCACGCCAACCTCGCCGATTCGCCAGTTTTCTTCTGCAGCCCTCAAAACCATTTCGAGCGGGTATCCACTGCGCCTATCGCCCAAGTCGAGTTCGAGAAGCCGACGGCGGTTGGCCGCACGCATGGGCCCGAGGTCGTGCAGTTGGGCGCCCGTCAGGCCACGCAGTCGTCTGGCAAGCAGACGGTTGGCCACGCGCGCGTGAATCGGCCACGCGGATGCTCGCACGGGCAGGCGACGGCCAAGCATCAGATCGGTCGAACCATCGCAGACCGGCTCGACGACCCGCGGCAGTTCGGCGAGATCGAACGAGCCGTCTGCGTCGCAGAACGCGACGATGGGAGCGCGTGCAGCACACAGCCCAGCATGCGCGGCAGAGCCGAACCCTCTTCTCGGCTCGTCGACGACGAACGCGCCGAGTTCCCGGGCGACGCGCGCCGAGGCATCCGTCGAGCCGTTGTCGACCACGATCGCCCGATATCCCTCTGGCAGCGAGGCGAGCAGCCCGGGCAACGCGGCCTGCTCGTTCAAGCACGGCAGCACGACATCGACGCGATAAGTGAGCACATCCCGACACTATGGACGCAGTGCCTGCGGGCTGTGCCGCAAAGTCTTACGAAATGCGGACGGAGTAGCGCTTGGCAGGCGATTCGGGTGTTTGCCGACCAAGCGAATCTATTCTGAGAACATGATCACTTCAGCGCCGGCCGGCGCAGAGGAATTTACGCAGCACGGCGACGAGCTGATGGACCGTCGTGTGCTCGTCGTCGAGGACGACCCGACGGTGCTGGAGGTGGCGTGCACGTACCTGCAGGCAGCCGGTTTCATCGTCGACCGGGCCGCCGACGGATTCACCGCTCTCGAGGCGACGCGCACCCAGACGCCTGACCTGATCGTGCTCGACCGGATGCTCCCAGGCATCGACGGCGTCGAGGTGTGCAAGCGCATTCGCGTCTCGGTGAACACACCCATCATCATGCTGACGGCACTCGGATCAACAGACGACAGAATCGCCGGCCTCGAGGCTGGCGCAGACGACTACCTGACAAAGCCGTTCTCACCGCGCGAACTGGTGCTGCGCGTTCAGTCGATCATGCGCAGGAGCATCGGCGAGTTCACCCCGGAAGCACCGTTCGACGTCGGCGCTTTCCACCTCGATCCGTCCGCCAGAATCATAGCGAAGAACGGTGAGGAACTCGCCCTGTCTGCCCGCGAGTTCGACCTGTTCGCGTTTCTGCTGAAGCATCCGCACCAGGCGTTCAGTCGCGACGCGTTGTTGCGCTCGGTGTGGGGCTGGGAGTTCGGCGATCTTTCGACTGTCACCGTGACGGTTCGACGCGTGCGCGAGAAGATCGAAGACAACCCGGCCGATCCAACGATTCTGGCGACGGTGTGGGGCGTTGGATACCGTTTGGATCCAGGAGAAGAGCCGTGATACCCGCATCCGACCTTGCCGCTATCGTCGCGGTCGCACTCGCGTGCGCGATCGTGGTGGGTGTTGCCGGTCTGCTCGTTCTGTATCTCGTGCGACGCTCGTCGCTGCTCACGCAGCTGTGGGTGATCGTCGCAGCAGCCATGCTCTCCGTGATCGCCGGCATGATCGCCGTCGCGCAGGCGATGTATCTGTCGGCACACGACCTGATCGTGAGCTGTTACGTCGCCGGAGTTTCTGCGATCGTCTCGCTCGCAGTCGCTGCTGTGCTCGGCCGGGCGTTCGCCCGTAACACCGCGCGGGTGCAACGGTTAGCTCAGGCGGTCGGAGACGGCGAAACAGTCGAGCCGGATGCCGCTCGCGGCGACAACTCAGAGCTCGCAGCGCTCGCATCCGAACTCGCGCTCACCAGCAGAAAACTTGCGGAGTCGCGCGAGGAAGTGGCGACGCTCGACGCATCCAGGCGCGAACTTGTGGCGTGGATCTCGCACGATCTGCGAACACCGTTGGCCGGATTACGAGCCATGTCAGAGGCGCTCGAAGACGGGATGGTCGACGATCCTGACCGCTATTACCGGCAGATGCGTTCGCAGGTCGAGCATCTCTCTGGCATGGTCGACGATCTGTTCGAACTGTCGAAGATTCACTCGGGAACGCTCTCGCTCAAGCTCGAACCTGTCTCGCTGTACGACCTGGTCAGCGATGCCGTGGCCGAGCTTCGTGCGCTGGCCACTTCACGATCGATCACGCTCAAGGAATCCAGAAGCGCAGACCTCACCGTCATCGGCGACGCCCGCGAACTGGCACGCGTCATTGGAAACCTGTTGATCAACGCCATTGCACACTCGCCTGCCGGCAGCGAGATCGAGATCGCCGCGCGACAGGACGATCGAGGCAACGCTGTGCTGAGCGTCGTGGATGCCGGTGGTGGCATCCCAGAGGAAGACCTTCAGAAGATCTTTCAGGCAGGTTGGCGTGCGACATCGGCCCGCACCCCGGAACAGATTTGGGGGCGATCGGCTGGTGCCGGCCTCGGGCTTGCGATCGTGCACGGAATCGTGCAGGCGCACGCGGGCGACATCAGCGTGCGCAATGTGCCTGGCGGATGCCGCTTCGACGTGAGCCTGCCGTTGGGGCTGGGGGCATCGCTCAGAGCGCGGGCCGAGCGCACGGGCTGAGGCGAAGCATCCGGCCCGCCCTGGCCCTGACACCGTCTAGTCCGCTACGGTGGTGTCATGGCGACCGAATCTAACCGAGACGCAGAGCTTGCGCCCGCGATCGTGCTGGTGCGCGACTTCGTGAACACGGTCGAATGGCAGGTCGATGAGGACAGCTGGACAACACCGGCCACGCTGGCGTCCTGGCTGTCCACGCACACCGGCGTACCGACGAGAGGGCTGAACACCGAAGACCTCAGGCTCGCCCGCCGCGTTCGCGAGGGTCTACGCACTGTGCTGCTGATGCACGCCGGCCACGACCCGCTCGAGACATCCATCGACGAGCTCAACAGCGCGCTCCGTGACCTGCCACTCCAGCTGAGCTTTGACGCACGAGGATCCGCAACGCTCTCGGCCGCCGGAGAATCCGGCATTGCCGAACCCCTGTCGGCCATCCTCGGCGCAGTCGAGGACGCGCGAGCGGACGGGAGCTGGATGCGGCTGAAGGCGTGCTCGCGCGACTCGTGCCGGTGGGCATACTGGGACGGTTCCCGCAATCGAACCGGCCGATGGTGTTCGATGGCCGGCTGCGGCAACTACATCAAGATGCGTCGGCGCAACGGCCACGAGCCGGCAGACCACGAGGTGATCAGCGCAGGGCCCGGCGCCGGCCGACGCCCGACCATGGTCGACGTCGCTGGCCGCGCCGGGGTGTCGATCAAGACAGTTTCGAACGTCGTCACAGGGACCTGGCCGGTCGCCGAGTCGACCAGGTCACGCGTGGAGGCCGTGATCGCTGAGCTCGACTACCGCCCGAATCTGGCGGCGCGCGCACTGCGCACAGGTCAGCCGTTGCTGCCGAATTCAGGCTAGAGCGGCTGTCTATTTCGCCGCCAGGGTGGCTGGCGCGGTCCGTGTCGGGAGTGCTGGTATGTGGCAGCACGGGCGGCGCGCGCTGGTAACTCAGGAAAAACTTGCGAGCCGCCATCTTCGCCCGCATGATTGCGCGGATGTCTGGGCCGCGGCATCCGATTTACCTGAGTTACCAGCGAGCAGGACCCCGAAGCTGGACGAACACCGACTGGACGAACACCGGCACGTCACGCCAGGGTTGACTCGTGATGGAATGGTTGATCATCGGCGTCGTCGGCTTGCTCGTGATCGCAGGCGCAACAGCTCTCGGCCCACGGCTTCGGATATCCGCACCGCTCATCCTCGTGATCATGGGGATCGGGGTCAGCTTTCTTCCCTTCATCCCAGACATCGAGATCAGCCCGGAATGGATCCTCGCCGGCGTGCTTCCACCCTTGCTGTACTCGGCATCCGTCTCGATGCCTTCGATGAACTTCCGGCGCGAATTCGGTGCCATCAGCGGCCTGTCCGTCGTGCTTGTCGTTGCAAGCTCCGTGCTGCTCGGGCTGCTGTTCGCCTGGGTCATTCCCGGTCTCGGCCTGGGCTGGGGCATCGCCCTCGGCGCGATCGTGAGCCCGACGGATGCTGTCGCAACGTCGATCGTCAAGCGCACCGGAATATCGCCCAGGGTCATCGCCATCCTCGAAGGCGAGAGCCTGCTCAATGACGCAACCGCCCTCGTGCTGCTGCGAACGGCGATCGCGAGCGTCGGAGCGGCCATCTCGTTCTGGGGCGTCGTCGGCAACTTCGCATTCTCCGTCGTGGTCGCCATCGTCATCGGCTACGTCGTCGGTCGACTGAACCTCATCGTGCGCGCACACGTGAGCGACGCCACGGTGAACACGGTCATCTCGTTCACTGTGCCGTTCATCGCGTCGATTCCTGCCGAGTTGCTCGGAGCATCCGGTCTGGTGGCAGCGGTCGTCGCCGGCATCATCACCGGACGCCGCGCCCCTCGCGTGCTCTCGCCTGAGCATCGCGCATCCGATGCTCAGAACTGGCGGATGATTGAGCTGGTTCTCGAGGGACTTGTCTTTCTGCTGATGGGACTCGAACTGGCCGCGATCGTGGCGGACGTGCAAGAGGTGCATGACGGACTGCTTCCCGCATTGGGCATCGCACTGCTGGCCTTGGCTGGAACCGTCGTGGTGCGCACCGCATACGTCACGCCGCTGCTGGCATCGCTGCGCAGGCGCGCGAAACGCATCGAGCGGATGAAGCCGCGAATGCAGCAGATTCGGGATCGCCTGGAGAACAGCGATTCACCCCGCGAAGCGATCGCTGCTCTTTCGCCGACCAGAGGTCCGGCGGGCCGCCTGGCCGAGCGCAGGCGAGGACCGATCAATCTCGAGCGTTTCGGCGCACGCGTGCGCCGCGGCATCGCCGACGTCGACTACCTTCTCGAAGCACCGCTCGGCTGGCGTGAGGGTGCAGTCGTCGTCTGGGCCGGGATGCGCGGAGCAGTGACGGTCGCTGCAGCGCAAACGCTGCCACACGGAACCCCACACCGGTCACTGCTCGTCTTGATCGCATTCGCCGTCGCGGCACTGTCTCTGCTGATTCAGGGCGGCACTCTCAACGCGTTCATCCGGCTGGTGAAGCCCGCGTCGCCCGATCCGCAGGTTGCACACGACGAACATGCCCGCCTGCTGGAGTTGCTCGACGCCGTGACGCTCGAGAGCGAGCAAGGATCG
>DATMTC010000415.1:0-2482 GCA_035565115.1 Microbacteriaceae bacterium
GGCGATCGCCGCGCGCGATGCCGCGGCCCGGTCGACCGGCGGAGGGGTGGGACGCGAATCAGCCAACGGTTCGCCTCAGCTCCACGACGGCCGCGAGCTCGTCGTTCCTGTGGTCGATTGCGGCTGCGAGCCCGCCAGGGCCGGCAGAGAGCAGACTGCGCGAATCGCTGATGACGGCGTTCGCAAGTAGCGCACCGTATGTCTTCGGCGCGTCGGTCGGCTTGGCGCCTTGGTGCCCGAACCCTGGCGCGAGCACCGGTAGACCAGGGGACGGTGCAGCGGCGACGTCGATGCCGTAGTCGGCAAGCTCGAGCGTCGCACCGAGCACGACGCCGATCGATCCGACAGCGCCGTCTGCGTGCTGCGCGTTGTAGTTCATCACATCTTCGATGATGACACGAGCAACCGATTTTGCGTCAGCACCTGCGTCAGCGCCTGCGTCAGCGCGCGCAAGCTGGATGCGTGCAGCCTCCGGATTCGAGGTCGCCGCGAGCACGAACATGCCTTTGCCTGATCGCATCGCGAGATCCATCGGTGCCGCTATGGACCCGACGCCCTGGAACGCCGAGATCGTCATGGCGTCAGACTCGAGTGGCGAGCCGGGGGTCAGCCAGGCCTGCCCATATGCCTCGACGCTCGTGCCGACGTCACCACGTTTCACGTCGGCGATGACGAGGAGGCCAGCGGAGCGAGCGGCAGCAAGCACGTCTTCCAGCGCCGAGTAGCCTGCAGCGCCGAGGCGTTCGAAGAATGCGTTCTGTGGCTTGACGATGCCAACCCGGCCTGCCGCAGCATCCACGACGCGCAGCCCGAACTCGCGAGCCCCTTGTCCGCTGTCAGGCAGGTTCCAGCTCTCAAGCAGGAACGGGTGCGGATCGATTCCGACGCACAGATGCCCATGCTCGGCGATCGCCGAGCGCAACCGTGCGCCGAAGCTTGCGTCCGCGGTAGCCATCACAAGCGTGCCGCCCTGTCGATCGCGTATTCCTGCAAGGAGCGCACCTCGAATCCTTCGCTGATCGCATCGATGGATGCGACCGCAGCATTGAGCTCGGCGATGGTCGTGAACAGCGCCTTGTCCCCTGCAACACTGGCCGCACGGATCTCGTAGCCATCCGCGCGAGCTGCGCCACCGCTTGGAGTGTTGATCACAACATCGACCTCGTTGCGGTTGATCAGGTCGACAACAGAAAGCTCTTCCGGTCGGTCGTCACCCGCACCGTCGCCGTCCGCGTTGCCGCGCTCCGCGACCTCGCTGTACTTGCGGACAACCTCTGCAGCGATTCCGTTCCTGTTGAGCACCTCTGCCGTTCCCTCTGTTGCCAGGATGCGGTAGCCGAGTTGCTTCAAGCGCAGCACTGGCAGCACGATCGAGCGCTTGTCTCGGTCTGAGACGGAGACGAACACCGTGCCGGTCAGCGGCATACCGCCGTACGCGGCCGACTGGCTTTTCGCGAACGCGCGAGGGAAGTCCTTGTCGATTCCCATCACCTCGCCTGTCGAGCGCATCTCGGGGCCGAGCACCGAGTCGACGATCTTGCCCTCACGGGTGCGGAACCGCTTGAACGGCAGCACCGCTTCTTTCACAGCAACAGGAGAGTCCATCGGGATGACGGATCCGTCCTGCTGCGGCAGCAGTCCGCTCGCCTTCAGGTCTGCGATGCTCTCGCCAACCATGATTCTGCTTGCGGCCTTCGCTAGCGGGATGCCGAGCGCCTTGGATACGAACGGCACGGTGCGGCTTGCGCGCGGATTCGCTTCTAGCACGTAGAGAACGCCAGCGCCGATCGCGAACTGCACGTTGAGCAAGCCATGCACGCCGATGCCAGCCGCGATCTTGCGTGTCGCGTCTCGAACCCTGTCGATCTCGGCGCGACCGAGCGTCACTGGCGGCAGCGTGCAGCTCGAGTCGCCCGAGTGGATGCCCGCCTCTTCGATGTGCTCCATCACGCCGCCGATGTACAACTCGTCGCCGTCGTAGAGCGCGTCGACGTCGATCTCCGTCGCATCCTCGAGGAATCGATCGACCAGAAGCGGATGCGCCGGCCCGACGATGCCCTGATCGGCTGTTCGCTCGAAATAGTCGGCCAGCGACGGTGTGTCGTAGACGATCTCCATGCCGCGGCCGCCGAGCACGAAGCTCGGGCGCACCAGCACCGGGTATCCGATCTCCTCTGCGATCGTCACGGCGCCGGCAAGGTCGACCGCCGTTCCGTTGCGCGGAGCCAGAAGCCCCGCTTCGTCGAGGATCTTGGAGAACAGCCCGCGCTCCTCTGCCAGATCGATCGCCTCAGGGCTCGTGCCGAGGATCCTAACCCCTGCATCCTTCAGTCCCTGCGCAAGCCCGAGGGCTGTCTGCCCTCCCAGCTGCACGACAACACCGACGAGCTCACCGCTCTGGCTTTCTGCGTGGATGACCTCGAGTACGTCTTCGAGTGTGAGCGGTTCGAAGTACAGCCGGTCGCTCGTGTCGTAGTCGGTC
>DATMTC010000416.1:0-8825 GCA_035565115.1 Microbacteriaceae bacterium
GCGCCGCAGGTTGAACCAGGTGCACCCGTGATTCGTTTAACACTGTGAGGAGGTCGTAGACCGCGGGCCCGAGACAACGAAACGCGTCAACCCACAGCCGCATCACATGACTATCAGAACCGAGAGCCGCATCACGGTCGCTGGGAGCATCGATGACGTATGGGCGTATTTCGCCGACGTCAGACGCTGGTCGGAGTGGGCGCCCACGGTGCTCGAGTGCCGGATGCGCGGCGGCGGTCCGCTGCAGACAGGCGCCTGGGTGGAGCAGCGGGCGAGAGACCTAGGGTGGCGACACCGTCGGCGCGAGCAGGTGACCGCCGTCGACGCGCCGTGCTCCGTGGCGTTCGCTGGCACGATGGGAACATCGGTGGCGCGCTGGGGAATGGAGTTCGAGCCGGCAGGCGACGCGCGCACGAACGCCATGATGTGGGTCGAGGTCGATCTTGCAAACATCATGCACGTCATCCCAGGCAGCCGCGCACTTCAGAGGCAGATTCAGCGCGTGAGCGACAGTGAGATGGCGGCGATCAAGGCAGCGGTCGAGGCCGACGTGCAGTCGGGAGCTGGGTCACCGTGAGCCAGGCAGACAGCACGAGGCAGCGCCTGATCGAGACCTACCGCAAAAAGGCCAAGCACTACGATCTCACCTCCCGTCTCTACCCGGTGCCTGGCTATCCGCAGCACGGGCAGCGGATGCGCGCGGTGCAGGCACTCGGTCTCCGTGAGGGTGACACGGTGGTCGAAATCGCCTGCGGCACTGGCCTGAACTTCCCGCTCGTCGAGCGCGCCATCGGGCCACGCGGCCGGATCATCGGCGTCGATCTGACTGACGCCATGCTTGTCCGTGCACAGGACCGCGTCACGGCGAACGCGTGGACCAACGTGAGCCTCGTGCAGGCCGACGCCGCCGAGTTCGGCTTCCCGGCCGAGGTCGACGCCATCCTGTCGACATATGCACTGACACAGGTGCCCGGATGCGCGCAAGTCGTCGCTCACGGTGCGGCGGCGCTGGCGGGCGGCGGTCGTTGGGTGGTGCTCGATCTCAAGATTCCCGACAACACGCCGCGCTGGCTGTCGCGGCTCGCAACCGTCGTGGTGCCGACCACCGCCTCCCTCGACGAGTGGATCAAGCGACGCCCCTGGGAGACGATCCGCGCCGCGATGCACGAATGTCTGGTTGATCCCTCCTGGACTGAACTGTGCTTCGGGACCGCGTTCCTCGCGGCCGGGTCCGCCCGCTGACCCCCGCGCACCCCCACCGCGCTTGACAGCGGAAGCTCTGGTCGCAGAATGGAGGAGGACAAGCGCGGGCGCGAGAATTCCAACATCGATGTGGAGACCAGTCATGGCAGGCAACACAGACGATCGTGATGGAGCGCCAGCGGCAGAGCAGCAGCCAGCGCCAGCGGGAGAGCAGCAGAGCGCGCCAGATGGAGCGCCACGCGGAGCGTTGCAGGACCTGCTAGTCCTCGACCTGACCCGCATCCTGTCCGGTCCGTTCGCCACCATGACCCTCGCGGATCTCGGCGCCGACGTGATCAAGATCGAGCAGCCAGGCACAGGTGATGACACCAGGCAGTGGGGACCGCCGTTCCAGGCTGGGGAGGCGGCGTATTTTCTGTCCGTCAACCGGAATAAGCGCAGCATTGCGGTGGATTTAAAGTCCGCAGAGGGGCGGGCGGCCGTGTGGAAGCTTGCGTTGAAGGCTGACGTGTTGGTCGAGAACTTTCGTCCCGGCACGGCGGCCGGCCTCGGCTTCGGGTTCGACGAGTTGTCGCAGGCGAACCCCGGGCTGGTCTACGCGTCGATCAGCGGATACGGGCAAACCGGTCCTGAAGCACAGCGCGCCGGTTACGACGCGATCGCTCAGGCCCGCAGCGGCATCATGAGTGTGACGGGTGAGGCCGACGGGCCGCCTGCGAGGGTCGGCGTCAGCAGCGCAGATCTGGCGGCGGGGATGTGGGCGACCATCGGAATCCTGGCCGCCCTGCACGAGAGACAACGCACCGGTCGCGGGCAATGGGTGGACATCAGCCTGCTGGACGGCTCCGTTGCCTGGCTGACATACGTGTCGAGCGGTTATTTCGCCAGCGGTGCCGTTCCGAAGCGTTACGGTTCTGCGCATCCGACGATCGCGCCGTACCAGGCCTTCGCGTCCTCGGACGGCTACGTGATGGTAGCGGTCGGCAACGATGGATTGTGGAAGCGGTTCACCTCCGCCATTGAACGAGCTGACCTTCTTGCCGACGATCGGTTCACGACGAACTCTGCGAGGGTCGAGAATCGCGCCATCCTGATTCCTCTGCTCGAAGACATCATGCGCACGCGCACCACTCAGGACTGGGTGAGTGTGCTGAACAACGCAGGGGTGCCGGTGGGTCCAATCCAGACCGTTGATCAGGCGGTGGTCGACCCGCAGGTGACCGCGCGTGGAATGGTTCTTGAAATGCTGCATCCCACCGTGGGACGAATGAACACGGTCGGGTGTCCTATCCGACTGACCAGAACACCGACCACGCTGCGCATGCCGCCGCCGCTGCTCGGTCAGCAAACCGACGAGGTGCTGTCGGAACTCGGATTCGATGCCGCCGAGATCGCCGCGATGCACTCGAGCGGTGCGGTCGAATGACAACCCTGACCATCGGAGACGGGCAGCGGTTCAACGCGTTAGATCGGGCGGGCTGGCGCGAGTTGGAAGCGTCGGCCAGCGCACTGCACGAGGTGTCCGCAACCACAGCCGTGATCATCCGAGGACGTGGGCACTCCTTCAGTTCCGGCTCTGACCTGCGGGACTGGGCGGATGCCTCCACCGACGACGTGCGCACGAGTTTCGTGGAGATCGAGGCGGCGCTGCAGGCGGTCGAGCGCATTCCGGTGCCGACGATCGCGGTCATCGAAGGGGTGGCAGCGGGCGCCGGATGCCAGCTGGCGCTGGCCTGCGACCTGCAACTGATGGAGTCGACGGCTCGCATCGGGATGCCGACCTCACAGTTGGGGATCCTGATATCGCCCGCCTTCGCCAGCCGGATGTCGGTGCGAATCGGGCCATCCAGGACCAAGGAGCTTCTCTATTCCGGGCGGCTGCTGACGGCGGACGAAGCCGTCGCCATGGGGCTGGTCACGAACACGGCCCCCGCAGAGGACCTTGACAAGGTGTTGACGACGTTGGTTGATGGGTGGGGCCGCCAATCCGCGGTGTCGCTGCGGGCGGCCAAGGCCGCGGTGAACGACGCGCTCGCGCCACTTGAGCAGCCGTCACGACAACAGCGCGTTGGGCAGGTCGCGGATCCGGTCGAGTTGCCAGCACGCGTTGACGCGTTCCTGCACAAACGTGACAGGCCGGCCAGGCACGACTGACCAGCCCCGTGCACGGCTCAGAACTGCGAAAGGAAAGACCATGCGAGCTGCCGTTCTACGTTCGGTCGTGCCGGCCGGAACCAACTATGCGACGGCGCGACCGCTTGTCATCGAGGATTTGGTTGGGCCGCAGCCCCGCGCAGGCGAACTTGGCGTGCAGATCGTCTACTCCAGTTTGTGCCACTCGGATCTGTCTGTCGTGGACGGTTCACGCATCCGCCCGTTGCCGATGGCACTCGGGCATGAGGCCGTCGGCCGAGTGGTCAGTGTGGGTGAAGGAGTCACCGACGTGAGCGTCGGCAACCATGTCGTGCTGGTGTTCGTGCCAAGCTGCGGCACCTGCCGGGCGTGCACAGCAGGCAGGCCGGCGCTGTGCCACCGAGCGGCCGCGGTCAATAACTCCGGCGACCTGCTGCACGGCGAAGCATTGTTGAAAACCGCTGACGGGGAGCGGATCAACCATCACCTTGGGGTCTCAGCGTTCGCCGATTTCGCCGTTGTCGCCCGAGAATCGGCGGTCGTGATCGACGACGATATTCCTGACGCTGTTGCGGCGATGTTCGGTTGCGCTGTGCTCACCGGCGCAGGGGCAGTGCGCAACACGGCCGCGCTGCAGCCTGGCCAGTCTGTCGTGGTCTTCGGCCTCGGCGCCGTCGGCCTGTCAGCTGTCATGGCCGCCCGGCTCGCTGAGGCATCAGCGGTCATCGCGATCGATCCGATCGCCACCAAGCACGAGCTTGCCTTGGAGTGCGGGGCGAGCGCGGTGGGCCGACCGGAAGACGCTGCACGGCTGGTCGCCGAAGCCGCCGGGGATGGCGTCGACGTCGCCATCGAGGCTGTGGGGTCGGCCGGCGTGATCGCATCCTGTCTGGAGCTTGTTACTCGCGGCGGCGCTGTCGTGTGTGTCGGGCTGCCGCATCCGTCGGCGCAACTCACCGTGCCTGCGCTGCAATTCGCCGGTGCAGGCAAGCGCCTGCTCGGCTCATACATGGGCGACGCCGTGCCAGCACGGGACATTCCGCTCTACCTGGAGTACTGGCGGCAGGGGAGACTTCCGGTGGAGTTACTGCACACAGACACCAGACCGTTGGCTGAGATCAACGAGGGACTCGACGATCTGGCCGCCGGCCGCGTGGTGCGCAGGCTATTCCAGGCGTAACCGTGGCGTGCCAGGCTGGAAGCGAAGCGCAACTGGTCGACACGAACGAAGGAGTTTGACGATGGCTGTAATCGGATGGATCGGACTTGGCAACATGGGCGGGGGCATGACCGCCAACCTGGTCAAGGCCGGCCACGAAGTGCACGGTTACGACCTGAGCGAGACCGCGATGTCAGCGGCGCAGAAGACCGGCGTGACCATCGTCGGCAGCATCGCAGAGGCGGTGCGAGATGCCGAGGTCGTGTTCACGATGTTGCCCAAGGGCGAGCACTCGCGCGCCGTGTACCTGGGCGAGGACGGCATCCTGGCCAATGCCGACCGGAAAACCCTGCTGATCGACTCGTCCACCATCGACGTCGAATCAGCCAGGGTGTTGCATGAAGCCGCCGCCGCGCGTGGTTTCCGTTTCCTGGATGCGCCCGTGTCGGGCGGAATGAGCGGAGCGAAAGCCGGAACGTTGACGTTCATGATCGGTGGCGAAGCGGATGCTGTCGATGACGCCCGCGGATATGTTGCGCCGATGGCGGGGAACATCATCGCGACAGGTGGCGCCACGACCGGGCAGGCTGCCAAGATCTGCAACAACCTCATGCTGTTCATCAACTTGGCAGGCACGGCCGAAGGCGCAGTACTTGCCGACCGGCTCGGCCTGGACAAACACGTGTTCTGGGACATTGCCTCGGTATCGTCAGGGGACAGCTGGGCGTTACGCACCTGGTATCCGATCCCCGGAGTGGTGCCCACCGCGGCATCCAACAACGACTTCGCCCCGACCTTCACGGCCGAACTGGCGGAGAAAGACATCGGCCTGGCCATCGCAGCCGCACGCGAGACGGGCACCCCCTTGGAAATCGGCGAGCATGTCGAGACCCTGTTCAGCCGCCTGATCGAGTCGGGGAATGCCGCGAAGGACTGCTCGATGATCGTCAAACTGGTCGACGGCACCCTCGAGCAGGGCTGACTCAAGGCGCCGTCGGTGCGCCCTTGACCTTTCGTGCGTACGTTGCGGGGTCTGAGATGTCTGACCTGGAGTAATTCTTCAGCCCCAACGTGGCAGCGATCGTGATCAGCGCGGACACCAGGATGTATACGGAAACCGCGTACCCCGTGCCGAACTGATGGAGTAGGTAGGTGGCAACCAACGCGGCTGGACCGCCCGCAATGATGGATGCCAACTGGTAGCCGAGGCCTGCGCCGGTGTAGCGCAGATTGGTGGGAAAGTTCTCCGCGATCAGCGACGCCTGCGGGCCGTATTGCATGGCATGCGGGATCAGCGCAACACACACGGCAATGAAGACGAGCCACCCGATGCCGCTGTCGAGAAGACCGAAGTAGACAAAGCCCCACACGCCCGTGATCGCCGCACCGATGATGTAGATCTTCTTGCGGTTGATCCGGTCTGACAGGTGCCCGAAGTACGGCACGAGAAACAGCTCGATGACCGCGGCGATCATGGTGCCGATCAGCACGAAGTTGTACGTATAGTTGTGGTTCTTGTCGGTCAGATATGACAACACGAATGCGGTGGTGATATAGAACGGCATCTGCTCTGACATGCGCAGCAGCGCGGACAGGATGACCTCTTTCGGGTGCTTCTTGAGCACCTCGCGCACGGGAGCTCTGTGCGTCTGCTGGGCCTTGATCACCTCGGCGAACATCGGGGTTTCCAGAATCCGGAGCCTGATGTACAACCCGATGGCGACCAGCACCAAACTCAGCAGGAACGGGATGCGCCACCCCCACGCGATGAAGGCATCCGTGCCCATGATTCCGTTGAACAGCGCCATCAGGCCGGTGGAGAGAATGATGCCGATGGCAACGCCCGTCTGAGGCCAGCTGGCCATCAGGCCTCTGCGCTTCTGGTTTCCCCATTCCATGGACAGCAGAATGGAACCGCCCCACTCGCCGCCGACCGCGATCCCCTGCAGGATGCGCAGAATGATCAGGATGAGTGGCGCTGCGTCGCCCCAGATGTTCGCACCTGGCAGCAGCCCGATCAGGGCCGTCGAAATTCCCATCATCAGAAGCGTGATGATCAGCATCGCCTTGCGACCGATCCGGTCGCCCCAGTGTCCGAAGATCGCTGCGCCGACCGGTCGGGCCAGGAAACCGACGAAATAGGTGGCGAACGCGGCGATCAACCCGAGGTATGCAGACATGTGCGGGAAGAACACGTGTGGGAATACCAGCGCTGCCGCCGAGCCGTACAGGAAGTAGTCGTACCACTCGATGGTCGTGCCTATCGTGCTGGCCACGGCCGCCTTGCGCACTTGACTGCGTCGATCCGGGTTCGCTACGTCGGCACTTTCGAGTCTTGACATCATTGTCTCGCTTTCCCAAGCCCCCAATTTGGGGTTACCTATCTGCATAGCGACTATCCGGGCACTTTGTCAAGGAAATGTGATAAGGCTCGCGCCGCCGAAGCGTCGTCGGTCGCAGCGGCCAAGCATCCGGCTACTTGACGTAGAAGTAGATGATCGCCACGATTCCGATCGCCACGATGATCACCCGAAAAACGACCGGTGGCAGGCGCCTCCCGACACTGCCGCCGATCTGCCCGCCGACGAATGCGCCGATCGCGATGATCAGCGCGGCCAACCATGCGACCGGGGTGGAGAAGACGAACACGACCGCCGCCGCGCCGTTGGCCACTCCAGCGAGCACGTTCTTGAACGCGTTCGCCCGCTGCATCCCGCCGGGCAGCATGATCGACAGGATGGCAAGCAGGATCACGCCCTGCGCGGCCCCGAAGTAACCCCCGTATACGCCGGTCAGAGCCGTGCTGGTGAGCAGGGTGGCCCGTTCGCCGGGTGCCGTCGCCTTCTGCGCAGCAGCCTGGCGGGCAGCGCTCCAACGTTTGAGCCACGGGGCGGCGATGATCAGCAGGCAGGCCACGATGATCAGCACGGGCACGATCCCTTGAAATGCGGATGCCGGCAGCACGAGCAGCAGCAGGGCGCCGGTCGCACCGCCGATGGCCGAGCACGCTGCGAGCGGGAGCACCTTGCGCCAGTGGCCCTTCAGCTCACGCCGGTAGGCGATGACCCCGCTGGCCGAACCCGGCAGCACGCCGATGTTGTTCGTGACATTCGCGAGCACAGGCGGATAGCCGAGGGCGACCAACACCGGAAACGTGATGAGCGAGCCAGACCCGACGACCACGTTGATCGTGCCTGCCGCCGTGCCTGCAACGAACAGGATGACGGCGTCGAGCAGGCTCATGCGCGTATCATCCAGTTCGGTTTCTGTGGATGATCATCTGGCGGATCCCACCCGACCCAGTCTAGATGCGCGCTCAGTCTGGATGCGTGCTCGGCCTAGATGCGTGCTCGGCCGCGCACCCCGCCGCGGCAGCAAGCACCGGTGAGTCGCAGTATCAGCCGCCAGACCGGGCGATCTGCGCATCCAGCCGCGCCCTGCCTTCCGCCGGGTCGATGCCGCGTTCGGTCGCGGCGAGCTCGATCAGCGATTGCGCCTCATCGCGGCACGCGCCGCATCCCGCCAGGTGCGCGCGGAAGTTCACTGGCAGGGGCACGTTGTGGTCGAGGAGGTCGTCCACGACGGCATCCGAGCGCTCAAAGCAGTCGTCGCACGACATCCATGGCTCAAACGGGCCGAATGCTTGCGCCAGGACATCGCGGGACCACGGATGCTGAGTATTCATTGGTTCACCTCCTCGGCGGTGGCAATGTAGCCCTGTGCGATCAGGGCTTGCCGCAATCGCTTGCGTGCGTCGTGCAGCGCCTTGTACACGGTGTTGCGCGTCGTGTGCAGGCGGTCGGCGACAACATCGATCGGGATGCCCTCAACGGCGATCGCGATCAGTATCCGTTGCTGGTGCGGCGTCAGGCACTCGGCGATGCATCGTCGCAGCGCGTCAGAGAGTGCCGCGGCCTCGAGCTGGGTGAGCGGGTCGTCCAGCAGTGAGACTGGTTCTGGAACCGATGACAGGTCGACGCTGATGCCCGACCACAGCTCGCGGCGCACGGCGGTCGCGGTGTGCAGGATCGCGAACTTGTATGCCCAGGTTGTGAACCGGCTTCGCCCCTCGAAGCTTGAGAGTCGAGCGAGTATCGCAACAACTGCCTCGTCTGCGCTTGACTGCACGATCTCGTCGGCCCGAGCCGACCCGAGGCGCGAGGCCTCTCCCATCCGACTGAGCTTGAATCGGGCTGCACGCACCATGAGCTCGTGAAGCCGCCGGATCGCGTCGTTGAGGTCCGTGCCCGTGGACGTCAGCCCGGCAAGCCAGTCGTAGCCATCGGGTTGGCGCGCGATGGAGGGCGCCTCCACGAGCGGAGAGGCATTC
>DATMTC010000417.1:0-2097 GCA_035565115.1 Microbacteriaceae bacterium
GTGGTCGTGCGGCGCTCTCCGATCCCTGTTCGCTTGGCCAGGTTGCATCATGCGCCGTTCACCGACCGTCTGGTCGGCAAGTTCAACCTTCCGGTGACTGGCTGGCGAGGTCCACGATCGTGATCGACGAGATATCCATCCGCGACCTCGGCGTGATCGCCGAGGCCGTTCTGCCGCTCGGGTCAGGCTTCACCGCGTTGACGGGGGAGACAGGCGCAGGCAAGACCATGGTGGTATCCGCACTTGGGCTGCTCCTTGGTGCGCGTGCGGACACCGGTGCGGTGCGCCAGGGCAGCCCGCAGGCCTGGGTAGAGGGGCGCTGGCGCGTGGCTGGAACCGGCAGTGTTGCCGAACGGGTGCGTGACGCTGGTGGCGACCTGGACGATGCTGACGACAACGGAACTGCCGAACTCGTGCTCAGCCGTTCGGTCTCATCCGAGGGACGCAGCAGAGCAGTGATCGGCGGGCGCAGCGCTCCCGTCAGTGTGCTCGGCGAGCTGGCTGACCAACTCGTTGTCGTGCATGGCCAATCGGATCAGGTGCGTTTGCGCTCGGCCGTGGCACAGCGCGAAGCGCTTGACCGGTTTGCCGGCCAGGAGTTTGCACACGCCCTTGAGAGTTATCAGAGCGTGTTCCGCCGCTGGCAGGCCAATCGCGACGAACTCGACGAGCTTGTCGCCGACCGCGACCGCCGCGCGACCGAGGCGAGCGATCTGCGCGAGGCGATGGCGGAGATCGAAGCCGTCGCTCCAGAGCCAGGCGAGGACGCTTCTCTTGCTGAACGGGCCGAACGTTTGACGAACCTCGAAGAGTTGCGCGCTGCGGCAGCCGAAGCACGCGAACTGATCTCTGCCGAGGAGTCGGAGTCACCTGACGTCGTCACTTTGGTCGAGGCAGCGCGACGTGGTCTCGAGCGGGCAGGCGAACACGATCCGGAGTTGGGCACCATGTCGCAGTCTCTGGCTGAGGCGAGCTATTTGCTGTCCGATCTCGCCGGCCAGCTCTCGAGTTACCTGGCAGGACTGGACACGGATGGTCCTCGTGAACTCGAACTCGTGCAGGAGCGCAGGGCGCAACTGTCCACGCTCACGCGCAAGTACGGACCCGCCCTATCAGACGTGATCGACAGGCTGGAGACCGGAAGCGCTCGATTGTTCGAGCTGGATGGCGACTCAGAGCGGATCGAGCAGCTCGCACGCGAGGTCGAGGCAGACCATGAGCTGGTGGCGGAGCTTGCTGCAGAGTTGTCGGCGCAGCGCGCCGCGGCAGCCGACAGACTGGGAAGAGCCGTGTCTGCTGAACTCGGAGCGTTGGCGATGGCGGACGCCAACGTGATCGTCGAGGTCACCCAGCGCGAAGACTTCACGTTGACCGGACGCGACCAGGTTTCGATTCTGCTGCAGCCACACGCCGGCGCCGAGCCGCGCCCGCTGGGGCGTGGCGCATCCGGCGGTGAGCTGTCGCGGGTGATGCTTGCAATCGAAGTGGTGCTCGCCGGCACGGACCCGGTGCCGACGTTCGTCTTCGACGAGATCGATGCGGGGGTCGGCGGTGCATCGGCCATCGAAATCGGGCGAAGGCTCGCAAAACTGGCCGAGAACGCTCAGGTGATCGTGGTGACGCATCTTGCGCAAGTGGCGGCATTTGCCAGCAACCATCTGACTGTCGTCAAGGACTCCGACGGGTCGGTGACGGCATCCAGCGTGCGCCAATTGAACGGAGACGAGCGCATTGCAGAGATGACCAGGCTGCTTTCAGGCTTGCCAGACTCCGAGAGTGGCTTGGAGCACGCGCGCGAATTGCTCGAACTCGCCGCCCGGCGCTAGTCGACCGGTCAGTGCGCAGCGAGGGTATCGAGACCTGGCAACCCTGCCTATGGTCGGGAACCGCAGATTGTCTTGCGGGGTCTCGATACGCGGCTCGCTGCGCGGGCTGCTACTCGACCACCAGGACGCGCGAATCCGGTGGTCGAGTAGCGACGCGAGGGACGAGCGCCGCGTATCGAGACCTGGCAACCCTGCCTGTGGTCGGGAACCGCAGATTGTCTTGCGGGGTCTGGATACGCGGCTCGCTGCGCGGGCTGCTACTCGACCACCG
>DATMTC010000418.1:0-2852 GCA_035565115.1 Microbacteriaceae bacterium
GAGTGCATTCGAACTGTCGACAAGCGCTCCAGGCAGCACACTCGGCGACGCGCTCAACGCCTACCCGGTCTCGACCGGTGGCAACGAGTTCGCGATCCGCAGGGACGTGTTCCAGCACCAATTCGCCGCGGACGTGCCAGCACTCGAAGCTGGCTTGATGGGCGCCACTCAACGCCCGGTCACCGAGGCGGCGCTCAGCGAGGGTCTGCCGACGTCTTCCCCAGCTTGGCGGAGCGTTCCGTCGTGGCACGTCTTCGGAGACGCTGACCTCAACATCCCCGTCGCCGTGCATCGCGCGGGTGCAGAGCGTGCCTCCTCGCGTGGTGTCACCGAGATTGCCGGTGCCTCCCACGCGATCACCGTTTCAGACCCGGATGCTGTCACCGCGACGATCTTGGAGGCTGTCGAAGCCGTGGCTACGCAGAGCATTGGAGACACGGAGCTCGAAGCCGCCGGAGCCTAAAAGGGCCGGAGTAAAAGGGCCGGGCTACAGCGGCCCAAGCAGAGCGGCCGCCGACACGCTGGGAAGCAGCACGGCGGCCGCTCGAGCGTACCCCACCGATGACGGGTGGAAGTGGTCGGTAGAAAACATCTGCTTCGGCCGCCGCACGAAGATCGGTCCAAGCGTGGCTCCGAGTGGAACCGCGCTGCCGCCTGCCCGAAGCACCACAAGCGTTTGTGCCAGAGCGAGCGTGCGACTGGCGCGGTGCGCGATGTAGCGCAGCGGTTGCACCAACGCGCGCACCGTCCCCATGTCTGGGCAGGTCGCGACAACGACGCGTGTGCCGCTCCTGCGCAGATCACGCACGGCCCGGTACAACTGGCGAGCAGCGACCGTCGCATTGTTGCGGTGCATGACGTCGTTGCCGCCGATGATGATCACGGCGACGTCCGCGTGCTGGTCGGCGGCCAAGACCTCTCGCACCTGCGCGGCAAGGTCCCCGGAATCTGCACCGGATCGGCCCGTGTTCGACAGCACGACCGGTCGCCCGCTTCGCCGGGCCAGAGATTCGGCAAGCAGCGCGCCTACCGTGTGCTCCCGCGTGTCTGCACCGATGCCGACGGCGAGCGAGTCGCCGATCATGGCCAGCCCGAGCGGCTCACCCTCGTGCTCAGAACCGAAAGTCCCGACCGCGCGCGGCTCCTCGACAGGTTGCATCGCGCGTGCAAGGTTGCGGTTCTTCAATTCGGCGAGAACAACGACAAGCCCGAGGGTGAACAATGCACCTGATACGGCACCGACGCCGAGCGCGAGACCACGAACGATACGCGACCATGCCACTCGCAGAATCATGCCGCCTCCAGGAAGCCCGGACTGCAATGTTACCCGGCACCGGTCCAGCCCGCAGGCTATCGGCGTTGCCCCGATCGCGGGCGATGTAGCTAGGCGGCGTATCTAAGGGTGGATCTGAGGGGACTCGAACCCCTGACCCCCTGCATGCCATGCAGGTGCGCTACCAGCTGCGCCACAGACCCATTTCGCTGCTCCGCATGCGCGGAAGCAACCTGATCAGATTACTACATGTCCACCGCAGCCGAAAACCGACTGCTACTGCGCATCCTGCTTCACCGGCAACTCGAATGGAACGACCGGGCAGTCCTTCCAGAGCCGCTCGAGCCCGTAGTACTGCCGGTCTTCCTGGTGAAAGACGTGCACGACCAAGTCTCCGAAGTCCAAAAGAATCCACCGGCCATCTGCACGGCCCTCGCGGCGCAGGGTCTTTGTTCCCGCACCGTTCAGAACATCCTCGATTTCGGTAGCAATCGCGATCACGTTGCGTTCTGAGCGGCCGGTGACCAGCAAGAAGATATCTGCGAGCGGAAGCGGTTCAGACACGTCGAGCGCGACCAGATCTTCACCTGATTTGCTGTCGGCAGCGGCCGCAGCCAGTCGAAGGAGTTCGCGAGCGTTGTCTGAGGCCGTCATGCGCCCACCGTCTCGGGTTGATTTCGTCTGCAAATGATCAGAACACCTTGAAAACGTATGCGGCAACCAGAAGTCCAATCACGCCGACCGCCAGCACGGCCGCGGTGATCGCAAGCACCGTTGGCAACTTGTTGCTCGGATGCTTGCGCGGAGTGATCGTGTCGCGTGTTGACGTGTGCGTGCTCACGGCTCGGCTGGCTCGAATCGGGGCAACATCCGCCGTATTCTGCTCGCCTTCGGACTGTTCGAAGAGCCGATCGATGTCGGAAGAGTCAAACCGGTCGGAATGCGTGCCCGTCGCGCCCAAGCTTCGAGGAAGATCGATCGAGCCCGTGACTAAGATCTCGCCGGTGCTGGTCAGCGGACCAGTCGCGTCAGCGATCGATGGAACAGACGGCAGAATCAACGCGTTCGAACTCGTTACGGTTCCCGTCGAAACTCGACTGCGTGCGTATGCGGGATCCGGGCTTTCCGCTGGCTGTTGAGCATTGCCCGGGTCAGCGTCATCGGGCTCGGCTGCCGCGATCGACCAGTGACCGGTCGGCGGCTGATATGGCCGTGGCGCGGAAGCAGGCGACTCCGCTTCTGCATCTGGCGGCGAAAGGATGTCTGCAAACGACTGTGCGCTCACGGGCGCCGGAGTCGCTTCCCACGCGGCCGGCACATTCGCTTCCGGCTGAAGCGCTGTGGTCGATTCGGCCGCGGCCGGTTCTGCCTCTTCTTCGGCGGAAGTGGTCTGCGCGGGTGTCGACTGCTCTGCCTGCTGCGCCTGCAGCATTGCGCGCAGTTCACGACGGGTGAGGGTTCGATCGGTGTCGGCGGATGCCTGTTCGTCAGTCGGCTGCTGCGCTGCCGGACGCGGCACGTGCGTTGCCGGCGGCGGCGTCACAACACTTACAGGCTGTGTGACAGGCTCAGGTCGGTC
>DATMTC010000419.1:0-27404 GCA_035565115.1 Microbacteriaceae bacterium
ACGGGGAGCCGCTCGCGTCCTGCTTCTCCTCAGCCGGTCACGGCCGTTTCACCGCCTGTCGTGCGATTCACCTTCCGGCTGGCACCCGGGGAACCGCAACCTCTGGATGCGCCGACCGTGTTCGGCCGCAACCCGTCAGCACCGCGCGTTGTCGCCGGCCGTGTCCCACGCCTTGTGCGCGTTGATTCACCGGACGCCGCGGTGTCCTCCACCCATCTGCGACTGGTCGCTGAGGGTGGCGCCGTCGTCGCCACTGATCTGCGTTCGACGAACGGCACGCTTGTGACCCCGCGAGGAGGCAAGCGAAGAAGGCTTCGCCCTGGAGAGTCTCTCGTGGTTCTGGCCGGAACACGTATCGACATCGGGGACGGTAATATCATCGAGATCATGTCGACCCAGGCCCAGCTCGAGCCGGCAGCGTCACCAGAACCCGGGAAAGGACCCGCGTGACCCAGATCGGTCGCAGCAGCAGGCGCCACAGCGTCGTTGTGCCAGGCACGCATGGCGCGCACGTGACACTCGGTTGGGCCGCACTCAGCGACAAAGGATACCGGCGGGCCGTCAACGAAGACAGTGTTCTGGCCAGGTCGCCGTTGTTCGCGGTCGCTGATGGAATGGGCGGGCACACCGCTGGGGACTTCGCTAGTGCAGCGGTGGTCACGAGACTGGCCGAGCAGGTCGGCGAGGATTTCGTCGAATCCGCGCAACTGAGTGATGCGCTGCGGGCCGCGGTCGACGATATGGGGCGCGGAGTCGGTCAAACCGACCTCGGCACAGGCACCACGGTGACCGGGATCGCGCTGAGCATGGTCGACGGCGCACCGTGCTGGCTCGTGTACAACATCGGTGACTCGCGCACCTATCAACTTCTCGATGGCGTGCTCACCCAATTGACCGTTGACCATTCGATCGTGCAGGAGTTGCTCGACGCAGGGGCGATCACGCCCGCCGAGGCCGAAGTGCACCCGCACAGCAACGTGATCACTCGCGCCGTCGGATTCAACGAAGACCCTGTGCCGGACTTCAGCTACATTCCGGTTGTTGCAGGCGCGCGTTTGCTTGTCTGCTCTGACGGACTGACGAAGGAGCTCACCGAACACGGCATCCGCCATTTTCTGGTTGAAGGTGAGACAGCTCTCGACGCTGCAGGAAGCCTGATGGATGCCGCGCTCGGTAACGGCGGCCGGGACAACGTCACCGTGATCGTCGTCGATGTGCTCGAGACGCCGGAGAGCGCTGGAGCGGCCCAGCGCAAGCGCGAACATCGGCACTGATGCACGGATGTTTGACCGGCACGGATGCGCCGATGTTTGACCGCTACTGATGGGCCAACCGCCTGCGCCGACGACGTTGGCCCCAGAGTTGGGGGTGCACCCCGACACGAAGTCCAGGCATCTGAACGGGACCGACACGCTGACCTGCCTACAATGGTTGAACGTTTGCCGTGTGACCCGTGCCGGCAACCGGGTCGAGAACGATAACCGGCACTTTTGATCGATGAGCGGGAGAGGCGCGATGGCCAGACGTTTGCCCTCTAACCCCCCGAATCTTCCCGGCTTTTCGTTCGTGCGGGTTCTCGGCTCCGGTGGCTTCGCCGATGTCTTCTTGTACGAGCAGAACATGCCGCGCAGGCAGGTTGCGGTCAAGGTTCTGTTGTCTGAGGTGGTGACGCCGCAGGTTCGCGCCATGTTCCAGGCGGAGGCGAACGTCATGGCGCAGTTGAGCGCGCATCCGTCGGTGCTTACCGTCTATCAGGCGAGTGTCTCCTCGGACGGCAGGCCATACCTCGTGATGGAGCTGTGCTCCCCGGCGTTGAACCAGCGATACAGGGTCGACCCAGTCCCGGTGCCAGATGTGCTGAGGATCGGCGTGAAGATCGCGAGCGCGCTCGAGACCGCGCATCGCGCAGGCGTGCTGCACCGTGACGTGAAGCCGTCGAACATTCTGATGACGGCATATGGGCATCCGGTGCTCAGCGATTTCGGTATCGCGTCGACGCTCGGCGAATCTGAGGCAACGGATGCTGTCGGTCTGTCGATTCCATGGTCGGCACCCGAAGTGCTCGTCGACGAGGTTCCAGGTTCCGTCGCCAGCGAGGTGTGGTCGCTCGGCGCGACGGTATATTCGTTGCTTGCCGGTCGGTCCCCATTCGAGGTGGATGGCACGCAGAACACGTCGGCCGAGTTGATCTCCCGCATCCAGAAAGGCAAACCGACCGCGATCACCCGCGAAGACGTGCCAGCGTCGCTGCAGGCGATTCTCTCGCGCGCGATGTCGAAGCGGCCTGAATCGCGACAGAGCAGCGTGCTCGAGTTCATCCGCGACCTGCAGTCCGTGGAGGCCGAGCTGGCTCTCGCGCAGACGCCTCTCGAAGTCGCCATGGACGATTGGGCGCTCGCCACGGCCGAAGACCCCGACGACCGCACCAGAATCAAAGGCATTCTGTCCGTCGACCCCGCCGTCAAGCGACGCGGGCGCAAGCGCAGGCCAGCACCGGGTGCCGCAGGCGGGTCGAGAACGGTGAACCGCGAGTCAGGCGGCTTCAGCGGCAGCGCCTCGAGAACGGCCGGAACGCGCACGTCGCGAGCCGTCGCCTGGCTCCTCGTGGCCTGCGCTGCCCTGGTCGTCGTGCTCGGTGCAACCGCGACAGTGGTTCTCGTGCGAGTGAGCGCGCAGTCGGACATACCAACCGTGCGGAATATCGAGGGTCGTACATCGGCCGGCACCGTCGTGTTCTCCTGGAAAGATCCAGGGTTGCAGAGCGGAGACGCATATCAGGTGCAGGTCGGGGATGCTCCGCCCAGCGTTCAGCACACAACGGAGTTCCGGGTGGATGCGACGGATGTCACGCGAGTGTGCATCGTCGTCACGGTCAATCGCGACGGCAAATCGGGTCAACCGAGCGCCCAGAAGTGCGTCGAACCTGGCTCGGGCTCGTGATCAGAGGTTGGCTGGCTGCTCGGCGCGCACCGGTGATCACCGCGATCAGCTGCGCCACTGTTGCTGCACTGATCGTGACCGTCGCCGTCGTGTCGGGAGGATATGCCGCAGGGCGGATGCAACTCGGCGACGCAGCAGTGTGGGTGACGAGTCAGACCAAACACATGCTCGGTCGTGCGAACACCGAGATCGCCCAGCTGAACTCGGTCGTTCCAGCGACCGACGATTCCCTCGACGTCGTGCAGTCAGACACCGGCGTGCTGCTGGTCGACCACGGCAGCAACACCGTCGGAATCGTCGATCCGGCGACATCCGAGGTGGACAAGGGAGTAGCCCTTCCCGCCCGCGGTCCGGCCGTCGATCTCGTCGGGGATCGAGTTGCGGTTTCGTCTCGGACCACCGGTCAGGTGTGGTTGATGCCGATGAACGCTCTTCGCGACTTCGACACTCAGTCGCCACCGACGGTCGATCTCGGCGGCAAGATCGTTGCGGCCACCGATCCCGCCGGGAGGTTCTTCGCATATTCAGCCGGTGCCGGTTCGGTGTATCGCATCGATGCGGCAACGCAGGACACGATCGCTGCGACGGACGCCGTTCGGGTGCCGGACAAGTCCGACGCTGTGCAGATCAGCGCGGTCGCAGGCAAGTGGGCATTGCTTGACAGCACGGCATCCGAATTGTTCCTGCCAGACCGCCGTGTGAAACTGCCGGGCTGGCTGGGCACTGCCACCGTCATTCAACAGGCGAGCGACAGCGGCGATCGAGTGTATGTCGCATCGCCGACCGGTCTGGTCGCCGTGTCGCCTGATGGGAACGTGCGCACCGTGTTGCGCGGTTCGCTTGGAACCCCCGCGGCGCCGACCGTCGCCGACGGCTGCGCATACGCTGCCTGGTCGGCCGGAACCGTGTGGAAGGCGTGCGGCGACGCAGTGCTTGGGACACGTTCAGCGTTGTCGACTGTGCCGGCAGGCGCCGCCCTGGCGTTCAGAGTCAACGGGAAGGACGTGGTGCTCAATGACACAACGAGCGGCACGTCATGGGCGGTGCAGCACGGCAACAACGTGATCGACAATTGGGCGGATTTCGCCCGTGAGAATCCGACAAAACAGACCACAGAAGAGAACACTGAAGACACGCCACCGACGTTTGAGAAGAACCAGCAGCCGCCCGTCGCTGTCGATGACGTCTTCGGGGCCAGGCCGGGCAAGGTGTCGAGCTTGCCCGTCTTGCAGAACGATTACGATCCGAACGGAGACGTTCTTGTGATCTCGTCGATCGACCCGCCCCCTGCACTGGACGGCACGATCGATCTTGTCAACAATGACCAGCAATTGCAGCTCACCCTGCCGCAGACCGCGAGCGGCTCGTTCGCTTTTCACTACACGGTTACAGACGGCAAGGGTGGAAGCGCAACGGCCGCGGTCACCGTACACGTGCGGACTCCTGAGGAGAACTCCCCACCAGTGCAGGTGCGCACCACAAAAGCAACGGTTCAGACCGGCGGCCGGGTCAGCACACAGGTGCTCGGCGATTGGTACGACCCGGATGGCGACCCGATCTACCTGAGCGGAGCATCCGTCGCCGATGGCGGTGCTGCGGGCTCGACACCGGTCAGCTTTACGCCAGAGGGGACCGTCGTCTATTCGGATGGCGGGAGCGGAGCGTCGATGGTGAATGTGGCGCTGACCGTCTCAGACGGAACAGCGTCTGCCGGCGGGAGCCTCGCGGTCACGGTGCGCGCACCAGGAAAGGTGCCGATCATCACCGAACCGTTCGTCGTGACCACGACGGCGGGAACGGAAACTCTCGTCAATCCGCTCGCACACGTTCGCGGCGGCTCAGGAACGCTGCGGCTATCGACGGTTCCGAACGCATCTGACGCTGTGATCACTCCGGACTATGACGCAGGCACGTTCCGCTTTTCTTCTGAGACCGTCGGGGAGCATCCGATCGACTTCGCCGTCACAGACGGCGTCACAACGGCGAATGGCACCGTGCGCATCGTGGTGAAGGCGCCGCCCGAGGGCAAGACCCGGCCGATCACCGTGCCACACACCGCGTTCATCCAGGAGCAGAGCTCGCGCGATGTCGACGTGCTGGCAACCGACATCGACCCTGCAGGCGGTGTGCTTCTGGTCACGGGGGTCTCAGGGGTGCCGCCAGCAAGCGGCATGCGGGTCGAGATTCTGCAGCAGGACCTGTTGCGGGTCACCCTGACCCGTCCGCTGACGTCGCCGACGGCATTCAACTACCAGATCAGCAACGGCCTCGCGGATGCGCAGGGCACCGTCACCGTCGTTCAGATTCCGCGTCCGGATGTCAGCCAGCCCCCCGTGGCCAACCCAGACAGCGTTTCTGTGCGTGTTGGAGACGCCATCGACATCCCGGTGCTCGCCAACGATTCGCAACCGGATGGTGAGGATCTCAGCCTGCATCCCACGTTGGCGACACCGCTGCCGCCTGGCGCCGGGCTTCTGTTCGTCTCAGGCAATGTGCTGCGCTATCTTGCGCCGAAGAAGCCTGGCAACTATACGGCCGACTATCGTGTTGACGCCTCAGACGGCCAGTGGGCGACGGCGCGCGTGACGATCGCCGTGCGTGAGCTGGATGCTCAAACCAACAGCGCGCCGGTGCCACAGACCGTCACGGCGCGCGTGCTTGCCGGCGAGAAGGTGCGCATTCCGATTCCGCTTGGCGGCATCGATCCTGACGGCGATTCGGTCAAACTGGTCGGGCAGGACACGAACCCGAACAAGGGCGCTGTGACCTCGGTCGGCACAGACTCCATCCAATACCAGGCTGGGGAGTATTCGACAGGGCTCGATACGTTCAACTACACGGTCGTCGACTCGCTCGGCGCACGAGCATCCGGAACCGTGCGCGTTGGCATCGCCGCAGCATCGTCAGGGGCGCGCAACCCGGTCGCCGTCGAGGATGAAGCGACAACAAGGCCGGGGCGCAGCGTCGCTGTGCAGGTGCTCGCCAACGACTCAGACCCAGACAACAGTCCGCTGAAGATCACGAGCGTGCACGCTACGACGTCGAGCAGCGCGAAGGCACGCGTCAGTGGTGACGTGGTTCGGATTACTGCGCCGCGCACGGAGGGCAGATACGGGTTCGTTTACGAAATTCAAAATCAAACAGGTGGCACGAGTTCGAACTTCATCACCCTCGTCGTGAGCAAGGATGCGCCGCTGGCACGGCCGGACGTCAGCGATACCGTCTTGGACCTGTCCGACATTCTCGGTAAGCACAGCGTGACGGTGGATGTGCTCGCCAACGTGTTCTTCGCCGATGGGCCGGTTGACAGTCTGGACCTGAAGGTAATGCATGGATACGCCGACGCGGCGACCGTGACGTCAGCCAAACGCGTGCGCGTGCAAGTTCGAGCGCAAAGTCAGATCATCCCGTTCTCGGTCACGCACCCCGACGACGCATCCGTTGTCTCATACGGTTTCGTCTGGGTGCCCGGGACTGATGATGCGCGCCCGCAACTCAAGCGGGGCGCAGACAAACTGAGCGTGCAGAGTGAGAGCCCGCTGACGATTCATCTGAACGATTACGTCGTGGCCGTCGGCGGAAAAAAGGTGCGGCTGACAGACTCGTCAACGGTGCACGCAACCCACGCGAACGGTGACGACCTCGTGCGAGACGGCGACACGCTCGTGTACACCAGCGCCGCACGCTATTTCGGACCGGCATCCATCTCGTTCGAGGTCACAGACGGTGATTCGGCAGCCGACCCGAAAGGCCGGGTGGCAACGCTGGTGCTCCCGATCACCGTGACGCCGCGCCAGAACCAGCCGCCGGCATTCACCGGCGGGCAGATCGATTTCGAACCAGGGCAGAACAAGACCATCGACCTTGTGAAGCTCACGAGGTACCCGTATGCGAAAGACCAGGGTGAACTCGCCTATCGGGTGCTCGAACCGAAGCCGGATGGTTTCACGGTCAGCTTGGATGGAACGAAACTGACGATTCGTGCCGGAGACCAGACGAAGAAGGGCAGCCTGGCCAGCGTGCTGATCGGCGTGCGTGACTCGGTCAACGACGGGCAGTCCGGGCGGATCGACCTGGCGGTCGTGCCATCAACTCGACCGATTGCCGTGCCGGCTCCAGACAGCGCTGTCGTGCGACGCGGACAATCGACGACGGTTGATGTGCTCGCCAACGACGGCGCAGGCAATCCATTCCCCGAGTCACCGCTGCGCGTGGTCGCTGTGCGCGGCATCGACGGTGGTTCGCTGCCGGCCGGTGTGTCCGTCACGCCGAACGCTGACAACTCCCGGTTGACGGTGTCGGTGGCCGCAGACGCTGAGGCGAAGGACAGCACACTGCAATACGAGGTGGCAGACGCGACAGGCGATCCTGACCGGTATGCGTGGGGCAGCGTTCGCATCTCGGTGCAGGACAGACCGGATCCCATCGCGAATCTGCACGCAGCCGGTTTCTCTGACAGCAGCATCACGATGGCCTGGGCGCCGGGAGCATCCGGCAACTCGCCGATCATCGACTATCAGGTGACGCTCACGCGCGCGTCGAACGGGCAGGTCGTCGGCACGACAACGTGCGCGGCAACCACGTGCGCCGTTCAGACCCCGGGTAACGGCCCTGACAACAGCGTGAACGTGTCGGTGACCGCCCGCAACGCGATCGGGGTGTCAGACCCTGTTGCGTACGGCGAGCCTCTCTGGTCCGATGTTGTGCCTGCTGCCCCGACAGGGCTGTCGTCCACTCCGCTCGATCACGGCTTGCGCGTGAGCTGGCATCGGCCGCCGGATGTCTCGGGCGCCAGCGCAATCACGTCGTATGTCGTGTCTGTCGGCGGCGTTTCTCGCGTGATGAACGTCAGCGGCGGCGATGCCCCAGGCACGTCGTATGCGATGAACATCACGGATGCGAGCATCGGCAACGGCGCGAGCATCGGGTTTTCTGTTGCGTCCCGCAACGACTATTACGGTGGCACGTCATCATGGAATCACGCTGACGCAAGCGGTGTGCCTGCCGGAGCCCCGATCGCCGTAGGAACGCCAAGCGCAACTCCTGACGCGAATACGGGCACGGCGGTGACCATGGCCTGGCCCGGGGTGTTCAGCGAAAACGGAACCTCGATCACCGCGTACTACGCCGCGGCATACACGGGCAACGCGCCGAGCTGCACCGTGACAGGGGTCGAAGACGGGGCGCCACAGCTGCGGGTCGATTCAACGCTGCGCCAGGTCGACGGCACGTCAACGACGTTCACCGGCCTTCGGGCGAACACCAACTACTCGTTCATCGTGTACGCGTACAACGGTCAGGGATGCTCGGCAGCACCGGTTGTCGCTGCGACGACTCACAAACGCCCGGGGACGCCGACCGCGATCAACGCGTCGTTGCAGCCCTCCAGCGACAACACCTGGGACTACCAGCTGAACAGCGTGACGTATGAGTCGGCCGGTGGCGCGGCAGCCACAATCTGGAACTACCGGTTGACCGGAGATTTCGCGACCGAGACAGGCAGTCTGAACGGCGCAGGGTTCCTGAACCCTGGCGGATCGCACTACGGCAAGGCGACATCGGTCAGCGTTCAGGTTTGCGAGTCGTATCGAGATGGAACCGGGTTGTGCTCTGACTGGTCGAAATCCTTCGACCTCGGAGTGCCGGTGAGCGCGCAGCTCGGCGGCCTGCGTTACGACCGTTCAACAAAACAGTTCCAGTGGACGTCATGGCCGACCGGTTCGTACACCTCCGTCACGTACAGTTGCGATTCGGGAGTGACCAATTCGCCCATGCCCGCCACCGGGTCAGTTGCGACCTGCCAGGCACCCGGTGGGCTGTTAGGCGACACGCTGACCGTTACGGTGACTGTCGGCGCGACGCCATACCGGGCAGACTATCCGAGCCGCAATTATGACTGACTCAGACACACAGGAAGAGGGGACGACCATGTCGATGGCCGCAGGTTCGACGGACGCCGAGTCGGTAATCGCTGCTTCGACAGGGCCGGCTTCGACGAATTCAGGGTCGATGAGCCAGGCGCAGGCGGTGTGGTTCGCCGAAATCTTCGAGCGGCTCGTCACCAACGTCGAAGCGATATTGCTCGGCAAGACCCACGTGATTCGCCTCGCGTTCACGGCACTGCTCAGTGATGGTCATCTGCTGCTCGAAGACGTGCCGGGCACCGGAAAGACTTCGCTCGCTCGGGCGATGGCCGAGAGCGTGCAGGGGGAGAGTAACCGGGTGCAGTTCACACCCGATCTGCTTCCTGGAGACATCACCGGCGTGAACATCTACGACCAACGAAGCGCCGCGTTCGAATTCCACCGTGGTCCGATCTTCGCGAACATCGTGCTCGCCGACGAGATCAACCGCGCAAGCCCGAAGACGCAGTCAGCGCTGTTGGAGGTCATGGAGGAGTCGCGCGTCACGATCGACGGTGTTGCATATCCGGTCGGCAGCCCATTCATGGTGATCGCAACGCAGAACCCGATCGAGCAGGCGGGAACCTACCGGCTGCCGGAAGCGCAACTCGACAGATTCTTGATGCGAACCTCGATCGGGTACCCAGATCACGCGTCGACCGTGCGGATCTTGGAGGGCGCAGATCAGAAGGCACACGAACGTGTGCTGCCCGCCGTTGTGCCAGGCGCGACCATCGTGAACATGTCGGCTCTCGCGCGGTCGGTTCACGTCGACCCATCCATCAACGATTACGTCTCGCGGCTCGTTGACGCGAGCCGCGTGGCAACGGAGGTGCGACTTGGCGTGAGCGTGCGCGGAGCCCTCGCCCTGATGAGAACCGCGAAGACGCGAGCGGCCGCAGACGGAAGGCACTACGTCGTGCCCGACGATATCAAGGCGCTCGCCGAGCCGGTTCTCGCGCACCGTCTCGTGCTGGAGCCGGAGGCTGAATTCGACGGTGTCACCGCCATGAGCGTCATCGGTCAGATTCTGCTGGAGACCCCTCCGCCGAGTGAGCGGGACCCGATGTGACGAGCACCATCGTCCGCACACCACCAGAGCTCGGCGATGTCGGACTGACCAATGCCAGGACTCGTCTTGTCGGATCGCGGGACGGCGCACTGGCAGACGCTGTCGTGGCAGCGGTGCGAACGGGCAGATCGGCCGGAACCGTTTGTGCGGCGGTGTGGGCCCGGGTGCGCAGCATCGTCACACCGCTCGGGTTCGCCGCGTTCGCGCTGACGGCATCCGCATTCATCGGCGGCTACGTCTTCGGCTGGCAAGAAGCTGTCGTGGTGGCGTGGGCGATGCTTGCGATTGCGGTGTTGGCGGTTGTCTGGGTGCTTGGCAAGCCGTCGTACGACGTGCGCCTGTCGATGCCGAGCAAACGCGTCGTCGCCGGGGACAAGGCCCCGGGTGGGATCGCCGTGCACAATCGCGGGCGCACGCGTGCGATCGGGGCGAGGATCGAACTTCCTGTCGGTCACGGCCTCGCCGAATTCGCGCTGCCATCGCTTGGCAGGGACCGCAGATATGACGACGTGTTCCTCGTTCCGACGGCGCGGCGCGGCGTCATCCCGATCGGCCCCGCGCGCATGGTCAGAAGCGATCCGGTCGGGCTGCTCAGACGCGAGATCAGCTGGGAAGGTTCGCTCGAGCTACTCGTTCATCCGCGCACCATCGCCATCCCGAGCATGAGCACGGGGTTCGTCCGCGATCTGGAAGGTAACCCCACCCGCGATCTGACAGCCAGCGACATCTCGTTCCACGCGCTGCGCGAGTACGCGCCAGGCGACGAGCCGCGCACCATCCACTGGAAAAGCACCGCGAAAACCGGCGATTACATGGTGCGTCAGTTCGAGCAGACCCGGCGCAGTCACCTCATGGTCGCGCTCACGCTCGCCGAGTCGGACTATGCGAGCGACGATGAGTTCGAATTGGCCGTGAGCGTCGCGGGTTCGCTCGGGGTGAGGGCGATTCGCGACGGACGCACGGTTTCTGTTGTGGCGGGCGAGCGCACCCCGGATTTCGCCAAGCGCGCCGTGCTGGCCGTTACCAGGCTGAGCACGATCACGCCGTCCCGGCTGCTCGATGATCTTGCACGAGTCGAGCCGGCAACCGCGCAGCTGCGCATCGTCGAGTTGTGCCGGGTGGCTTCGGATGGCGCTGTGGGAGTTTCGGTCGCGTTCCTGGTGTGCGGCTCGAGCGCGACACCTGCACAGCTGCGCAGGGCAGCAACCCAGTTCCCGGTCGGAGTCGAGGTGGTCGCCGTCGTCTGCGATCCTGGCACAGCGCCCAGTCTGCGCCAGGTCGGAGAACTCAGCGTTCTTACCGTCGGCTTCCTTGATGATCTGCAGAAAAGTCTCGCCAGGTCGAGGGCGACATGACGAAGAGGAGCCAGTCGCCATCGGCGATCGCGGCGACCACGGCGTTCTCGATGCTCGGCGTGGCGTGCGGATCGTCGACTTTTTGGCCGACATACCAAAGCACGAGCTTCATCGTGCTGGTCGCGGCCACGATCGTGATCGGGGCGAGCCTGGCGGTACTCGGCACGATCTTCCGCTGGTCGAGCGCGATCTTGGCCGCACTGACGGCGCTGGCTTACCTGGCGTTCGGGGTCCCCCTGGCCGTTCCAGGCGAAGCCATTGGCGGCATCCTTCCATCATGGAAGGGATTGATCGACCTCATCACGGGCGCTGCACTCGGCTGGAAGCAACTCGTGACGATCTCGACCCCTGTCGGCGCTTACCAAGCACTGCTCGTGCCCGTGTTCCTGATTGTTCTGCTCGCCAGCGTTGTCGCCACGACGATCGCCTTGCGCGCGCGTCGAGGGGAGTGGGCGCTGCTGCTGCCGATCGTGCTGTTTTGCCTCGGCATCGCGCTTGGACCGCAAACGGTGGATGCTGCAGTGCCATCGGCCGTGGCCCTGGTCATTGTGCTCGTGCTGTGGTCCGCGGCGTTCCGCGTCAGCCGGAATGCTGCTGCCGCCGCTGCGCTTCGTGACCAGTCCGGTATTGCCGCCCAGCCGGCTTCCGATCGCAGACGTGGCCGGCTTCGGTCAGCGCTGTCTGCAGGCATCGTGCTGATCGTCGCTGTGGCAGCAGGTACTGCCGCAACCGTGCTTGTGCCTCCTCATGAGACGCGCGATGTCGTCCGTCGCGCACTCGAGCAGCCTTTCGACCCCCGAGACTACCCGAGCCCGCTTTCCGGATTCCGGAAGTACCTCGAGCCAGGCACCGCCGACAAACCCATGCTGTCTGTCGCAGGATTGGGCGACCTGCGCCGCATCCGGATCGCGACTCTGGACACATACGACGGGGTCGTATACGCCGTGGGCAGCGGCTCAGGTTCGAGCCAGTCAGGAACGTTCACCCGTGTGCCGGGAAGGATCGGATCTGAAACCTCCGGCGGAAAAGACGTCAGCATCGACGTGACCATCGACGGGTATCGCGGTGTCTGGCTTCCCGGTGTTGGGGCGCTGCGGCAGATCACATTCGAGGGCAGCAACGCATCCACGCTGCAAAACTCTGTGTACAACAACGCGGTCACAGGAACATCCGCTGTGCTTCCAGGCCTCGCGGACGGTGACCGATATCGGCTCGAGGCCACGGTCGGTGAATCCAGCACCATCGCGGGGCTTGCCAGGATGACTCCAGGCTCTGCGTCCCTTCCCAAGCTAGCGGTCGTGCCAGACGGCATCGATCAGGCCGTGCGCGACGCGAGCGGTTCCCAGCACCCAAGCGGCGCGCAGCTCGCCGCTGCCTTGAGCTCACTTGCCAAAGACGGTTACATCAGCCACGGCATCGCGAAAACCGATGTCGTGAGCCATTCGGGTCATAGCGCTGCCCGAATCGCACAGTTGCTCGCCGATGTTCCGATGGTCGGCGACCAGGAGCAATATGCGGTCGCCGCTGCACTGATGGCAAGACGCATCGGCTTCCCTGCCCGCGTTGTGGTCGGGTTCCTGGTGCCGCCAGGGGAGGCAGGGCATGAGTCTGTAACGCTCACCGGCTCGGATATCTCGGCGTGGATTCAGGTGCAGACCAAGGAGGCAGGCTGGGTCTCGGTCGACCCGAACCCGGCTGTGCGACCGATCCCGCAGAAGCAGCCGCTTGATCCGAAGAAGATCTCGCGGCCGCAAACCGCCGTGCAACCGCCTGTGGACGACAACCAGAAGGATGCAGCGCCGCCGCAGCAGTCCAGGGTCATTCACACGCCGAAAAACGCGCAGAACCCGTTGCTCGAGTTGATTCTGGCGATCGCGACCTGGGTCGGGATCGGTCTCGCCGCTCTCGCCATCCTGCTCGCACCGTTCGTGGCAGTCGTCGCCGCGAAATGGCGCAGGCGGCGCAAGCGCATGAGCGCAGCAGACCCGCTCGAAAGCATCACAGGAGGGTGGCGAGAATTCTCCGACTCCGCCCTCGACCACGGGTTCCAGCCGCCACCGTCAGCAACGCGCAGCGAGGTTGCGCAGACCGTCGGAGGGATGCGTCCTCTTGTGCTTGCCACGGTCGCCGACCGTGCGGTCTTCGCTCCGACCCAGCCGAGCCAGGATGACGCAGATCGGGTGTGGCGGGCCGTCGGCGAACTGCGTCAGTCGCTTGATGATGGCAAGACACGATGGCAGCGCATCAAGGCGGCGGTGTCTTTAGCCTCGTTCGGCGGATACCGTAGAAGAAAATCGTAAAGATGGGGAGAGATCGGTGAACTGCAGGGTATGCGGCAGCGAACTGCCTGACGGGGCCATGTTCTGCGGCGAATGCGGGAGTTCGGTGACGGCCACCCGCATTCAGCGTCCTGCAGCGCGGGACCCGCGCCCGTCAGACACGACGATCATCGCCCCGCTTCCGCGCCCAGCGGTTGCCGGGCCGAGGTCGACCGTCCATTCCGTTCCGGTGCCGCAGCCGCAATTCACCGCTGAGGTGCCCGAGCACGCGGCACAAGCCGAGCCGGCGCCAGAACGGCAGCAGGCTCCATCCGAGCCCGTCGTCGTGCCGGAGTTCGCGCTGACGGCAAGCACCGGTGAAGAGTTTTCCATCACAGGCAGCGGTTTGCTCGGCAGGCGCCCGATCGCGCAGCCTGGCGAAAGCGTCGAGCAGTTCGTTGCCATTGCCGACACCGGGCGATCCGTGTCGAAAACCCATCTCGAATTCGGGATCGAAGCCGGCCAGTTATGGATCTGCGATCGGTACTCTGCGAATGGAACCGTGATCGTGCCGCGTGGAGGTGAGCCGCGCATGTGCGAGCCTGGCAGGCGCTACCGGGTTGCGCCAGGGTCGCGGATCGAGATCGGCGATCAATATCTCGACGTGAGCTGATTCCGCGGCACCAGCATCCTCGCCCCGCTCCGCCCCGGCGACGTGGACTCGCCCCTAACAGGGCGCCGGGTTCGAGCACATGCCACGAATGTCGGCCGGGGCCGGATGCCTGCAGCCGCGGTGTGATTGCGTTGTGCCGTGAACGTATTCCGATCGGACGAATCTTCCCTGACGCTGCCTCCCGCAGCGGCGCCGGGTGCGCCACCTGGGTTCCCGCTGATCGCGACGATCGCTCCGCTCGCGGCCGCCGGCGTCATGTGGGCGATCACGCAATCGCCGTTCGTTCTCATGTTCGCCGCGTTGAGCCCGGTGATCGCAGTTGCCGGCGTCGCGGATGGCCGTCGCCAGTCGCGTCGGGCTCGACGCCGGGCGGCCAGAGAACGCGCGGCAGCGATCGAGCAACTGACCGCTCGCGTTCGTGACCGGCAGGAGCGTGAGCTCCTGGAACGGCGAGTGCGTACGCCAAGTGCGACGTTCGGCATGAGTGAGGCCGGGCGAACCGGTCGCTGGACAGGCGACGCCGGCCGTTTCGCGACCGTCTCACTTGGAACCGGCACCGTGCCAAGTGCGGTTCGCGTTGCCGGGGAACCGGTGGACGATGATGAGCTCACACTTCTTCAGCGTTTTGCCTATCTGGAAAATGCTCCGATCGAAGTCGACGCAACCGGGGGGATCGGGCTCGTCGGAAGCCATGCGCTCACCCGATCGATCGCACGCGCGCTCGTCGTGCAACTTGTTCACGCACTTCCGCCGAACCTGCTGACCGTCGCAGCAGTCCCGGAAATCGGCTGGGACTGGGCACTCGCCCTTCCACATTGGAACCCGGAGGGTGGCGAACACAACACCGTTCGTGTTGTCGAGGCACGCTCGCCAGGTTTGCGCGCCCCCGCGTTGCTCACCAACACCTCGGGGAAGCGATCCGCACTCATCGTGCTCGCCGAGAGCCTCGACGAGCTGACGCTTCCGTGTCGCCTGATCGTGCGTCTGGACTCGCCGCGGAGCGCCAGGTTGATCGCAGAGCCAAACCTGTCCACGCCAGGCCCGGCCGGCGCGCCGATGCCCGAATTCGTCCCTGAGCTGCTCTCGGACCAGCAGGCGCTGCTCTACGCCGGGCTGCTTGCGCAGCACGCACAGGCGTCGGGCCTGGCCCGCGCCGGCACGACGATGCCCGATGCGGTCGACTTTGCGGAACTCGAGCATGGAACGGTTGACGACCGGGCTGCATCGTTGACCGCAACGCTCGGAATCGGCACAGACGGGCCAGTGACGCTCGACCTGGTCGCCGACGGCCCACATGCGGTGGTGGCAGGCACGACGGGCAGCGGCAAGAGCGAACTGCTCACCACGTGGATCGCGGCGCTCGCGGCAAAATACAGCCCACAATCCGTCGGATTTCTGCTTGTCGATTTCAAGGGAGGAAGCGCATTCGCCCCGCTGATCGGGCTTCCTCACTGTCTTGGCGTGATCACTGACCTTGGGCCGGCGGAGGCAGAGCGCGCACTTCGTAGCCTGAAAGCCGAGCTGCGCAGGCGAGAGCGGATGCTTGCTGACTGGGGTGTGCGCTCCATCGCCGAGTCCGGCGGGCGGCTTGGGCGGCTTGTCATCGTCGTTGACGAGTTTGCTGCGATGCTGGACGGATTCCCGGAACTGCACGCGCTCTTCGTAGACATCGCTGCTCGTGGACGCTCGCTCGGCGTCCATACCATCCTGTGCACTCAACGTCCGGCAGGAGTGGTGCGCGACGCGCTGCTCGCAAACTGCGCCATGCGAATCTCACTGCGCGTTCATGACGCGCTCGACAGCATCGCCGTTGTCGGCACAGACGCTGCCGCCAAGCTGCCAGCCGCGCGTCCAGGCCGCTGTGTGATCGCAAGCGCCGGCGCGATCACGACGGCGCAGATCGCCGTCACGTCGCGTGAGCATATCGACGCGATCGTGCTTGAGTGGTCCCGTTCTCAGGGAATCCCGCAGCGCCGACCGTGGCTCGACCCGTTGCCGGAACTGATCACGCTCGAGTCGGTTTCACCGCCAGAGCGAAGCAGTGCCGTCGTTGCCGTCGAAGACGTGCCAGACGAACAACGGCAGAGCGTCGCGACCTGGCGAGGCGAAGACGGCCACCTGCTCATCACTGGGGTGCACAGAAGCGGCAAGACTACGGCTGTGCAGACGATCGCTGCGCAACTTGCAGAAAGCAGCATCGCCGTAGATGGGCCGGAACAGCTGTGGGATGCCCTGATGAGCTTTCTCGAGAACGGATCTGGGAACGGGCAGGCAACCACGGCTGGAAACGACCTGTCGAACCTGTCGGGGAACGGCCAACGTCAGACGCTCTTGATCGACGATCTCGATGCGCTGATCGCGCGCATGCCGAGCGAGTACCAAGACGCGACGGTCGAGGCACTCGCGCGCGTGCTGCGAGAAGGGCCGCGACGCTCGGTGAGCGTTGTAGCCGCAGTTCAGCGGATGACGCCCATGCTGCGCGCCTGCGGCGCACTGTTTTCAAGCACCCTGTTGCTGGAGCAGAACGATAAACACGACTACGCGCTTGCTGGTGGACCGTCCGAGTTGTATGACGCCAGACGCCGGCCAGGTTCCGGTGTCTGGCGGGGGCATCGCGTGCAAATCGTCAGCACGGGTGTGGAAGGCGCGGGCCGCTCGATTCCGGCTCAACGGGCCGAGCACATCCCGGATGTCGATCTTGCCGCCGGCCGCACGCTTCTGGTCAGCCGTGCTGCGCAGATGAGGGCGCGCGAGCTGCGTGAATTCAACCCGGCCGTCGCGGTCGTGGAGATCGATGCGGCCGCGACGCCTCAGACATTCGCGACTGCGACGCAGTCGACTGCGAGCCTTGAGGTGTCCGAGCGCAACGCACCACAGGCATCCGTCGTGCTGGTAGCAGACCCGGCCACCTGGCAGAGCGCCTGGCAGCTTTTCGCAGCACTACGCTCAGGCAGCACGACGGTCTTCGACGAGTGCACCGTTGCCGACGTGCGCGCACTGTTGAACACCAGGGAATTGCCACCCATGATCGACGGCCAGGATCGGGTGTGGGTGCTCGGCCAGGATGGCCGTTTGACGCGCGCGCGACTGAACGTGCGAAGCGGTCTAGGCGCCGGCCAGCGCGTCCGCCAGGCTGCGAGCTGAAAGACCATGCGCACGCGCCACCGCCTCGTTGACGACGGCGCCATCGAGCACGTTGAGACCGAGCGCCAGAGCAGGGTCGGCCTTCAGTGCAGCACGCCAGCCCAGGTTCGCCACAGCCCGCGCATACGGCAGGGTCGCGTTGGTGAGTGCGTAGGTTGACGTGTGCGGCACTGCTCCCGGCATGTTCGCGACGCAATAGAACAGCGAGCCGTGCACAGTGAAGGTCGGGTTAGCGTGCGTCGTGGGATGGGAATCTGCGAAGCATCCACCTTGATCGACCGCGATGTCGACCAGAACGCTGCCGACCTTCATCCGCGACACCAGATCGTTGCTGACCAGTTTTGGCGCTTTTGCACCTGGCACCAGAACGGAACCGATCACCAGGTCGGCTTCAAGGCACGCTTTCTCAATTTCGAAACCGGTCGATGCGATCGTCTTGATTCGACCGGCGTACAAGGCATCCAGTTCGCGTAACCGGGCGATGTTCGTGTCGAGAACCGTCACATCCGCGCCCAGCCCGACCGCCACACTTGTCGCATTGGTGCCCGCGACGCCGCCGCCAAGCACGACGACGTTAGCCGGATGCGTTCCGGGAACACCAGGGATGAGCAGGCCAGGGCCGCCGCTCGGCTTCAGCATCGTGTTCGCCCCGACAATCGGCGCGAGCCGTCCGGCGACCTCGCTCATCGGCGCAAGCAGGGGCAGGGATCGCCCCGGCAACTGCACGGTCTCGTATGCGATGGCCGTCACGCCGGAATCGACCAACGCGTGTGTCAGCGCGGCCTCTGCCGCGAGATGGAGATAGGTGAACAGGGTGAGGTCACGCCGAAAGTATCGGTATTCGGACTCGACGGGCTCCTTCACCTTGAGCACGAGATCCGCGTCCGCCCAGGTCGACGCGGCATCCTGGGCGATGGCCGCGCCTGCCGCCGCATACGCGTCATCGGATATCGACGATCCGACTCCTGCGCCCGCCTCGACAACAACGTGATGTCCGTGAGCCACCAGGTCGTGAACGCCGGACGGCGTGATGGCAACGCGGAATTCGTTGTTTTTGACCTCGGTGGGGACAGCAACCCTCATGATTCTCCCTTGAACACGGCTGAAGTGACCGCCGAAGCAGCCCATTCAAGCGTAGTCGGAGCCACGGCCGATTTCGACAGTCGAACGTGCGCGCCACCGCTGATTTCGTGAAGTTTGTGTTTCAAAATGGTGGTTTTCTGCGCATTCGTGATGTATTTCGTCGTTCGTTGTGTCAGTATCGATCCACCGCAAAGATGCGAGGCTCACTCGAGTGTGAATGAAGGAGTGCCGTCGTGGAACAGAGGCGACTACCCGAAGATCCCATGGTTCGCGAACTGGTGCGGCGTGCACGCGCGGCGCAGCTGACCAGGCGAAGCGTTCTGGCAGGAACGGGGGCAGGCGCGCTTGCGATGCTGCTCGCAGCATGCTCACCCGCCGGGGCATCGAAAACGCTGACGCCGGCAAAAGACGTGTCAGCCAGCAACAAAAATATGACCTGGGCCAACTGGCAGGCGTACCTCGATCAGAACGACAACGGCAAGTACCCAACCCTGCAGGCGTTCGAGAAGAAGACCGGCATATCGGTGAAGTACGACGTCGCCGTCGACGACAACAACACGTACTACGCCAAGGTGAAAGATCAGTTGGCGCTCGGCAAAGACATCGGGGCCGACACAGTCTGCTTGACCGACTGGATGGTCGCAAGGCTGATCAGGCTCGACTACGTGCAAACGTTCGGAAAAGACGCCATTCCGAACAAGAAGAATCTCTCACCGGCGCTCAAGAACCCGGACTTCGACCCAGGACGCACGAAGTCGCTTCCGTGGCAAAGCGGATATGCAGGGATCTGCTGGAACAAGAAGGCAGTGCCCGGCGGACTCAAGAACGTGAGCGATCTGTGGGATCCCTCGTTGAAGGGCAAAATCGGCGTCTTGAGCGAGATGCGAGACACGATGGGCCTCATTCTGCTCGATCAGGATGTCGACATCTCCAAGAAGTTCACCGACGATCAATACAACACGGCCATCGAGCTGATCACCAAACAGGTATCTGACGGCCAGATCCGCAATATCAAAGGCAACTCATACCTCAACGACCTCAAGAGCGGAGATACGCTGGCCGCGATCTGCTGGTCAGGCGACATCACCCAGCTCAACGCCGAGGCAGGAGACAACTGGGAGTTCGCACTGCCCGAAAAAGGCGGAACGCTCTGGAGCGACAATTTCGTCATCCCGATGGGATCGTCTCGCAAGGCGAACGCCGAGAAACTCATCAACTACTACTACGAGCCTGAGGTCGCCGCCGAAGTGGCGGCGTGGGTGAACTACATCACACCCGTGGTGGGCGCGAAGGAAGCCGCGGTCAAGATCGACCCGAAGCTTGCAGAGAACCAGCTGATTTTCCCGGATGCTGAAACGCTGAGCAAGGCGCACATCTTCAGGACACTGTCACCGGCTGAGGAACAGAAGTACCAGACGGCGTTCCAAAAAGTGATCCTGGGCGCCTGATGGCCAAGGGGGTGTTCGCCGAGGCCGGCGCTGACCTGCGCCTCGAGTCCATCAGCAAAAGATTCCCGGGTTTCACCGCGATCGAACGACTCGATCTCACCATTCCAGCAGGTTCGTTCTTCGCACTTCTCGGACCGTCCGGGTGCGGCAAGACCACCACGCTGCGACTGGTAGCCGGACTCGAAGAGCCAACGACGGGCCGGATTCTCATCGGCGGAACGGACGTGACTCGCACGAAGTCGTTCCAGCGTCCGGTGAACACCGTCTTCCAAAGCTATGCGCTGTTCCCGCACATGACCGTGCTCGAGAACGTTGCATTCGGGCTGCGGCGACGCAAGATCTCCGACCCGATCGGCAAAGCGCACGAGGCGCTCAGGCTCGTCGAACTCGACCATCTGGCCGCGCGCCGGCCCGCTCAACTCTCAGGCGGGCAGCAGCAACGCGTCGCTTTGGCACGAGCTGTCGTCAACCGGCCCGCTTTGCTGCTTCTCGACGAGCCGCTCGGCGCACTTGATCTTAAACTGCGTCGGCAGATGCAGATCGAGTTGAAGTCGATCCAGACCGAGGTGGGCCTGACATTCGTGCACGTCACTCACGATCAAGAAGAGGCCATGACGATGGCAGACACCGTCGCCGTGATGAACAAGGGGGCGATCGAACAGATGGGCACCCCCGAGGAGTTGTACGAGCTGCCCGCCACGGTGTTCGTCGCGAACTTCCTCGGACAGTCGAACCTGTTCGTCGCACCGGTGCGCACCGATGACGGCACCACCATCACTGTTGACGTTGCTGGGCGCAAGATCTCCATTCCGAAGAAACGTGCGCAGCGCCACACCGGGCAGGTCACCGTCGGGGTTCGTCCTGAGAAGATGCTGCTGCACAGCACCGAGGTGTCCGTCGCGGGCAAGAACGTGATCGGACCAGGGCGCGTCATCGATGTTTCCTTCAGCGGGGTGAGCACGCAGTATCTCGTCGAGGTCCCTGGCATCGGGGTCATCGTTGTGTTTGCACAGAATATGGCGTTCGGTCCCGTCGTCGGGCTCGGTGACAGCGTGTGGGTGTCCTGGAACCCTGAGCACACGTTCGTGTTGGCGGACAAGCCCGAGGAACAAGAACGCTTCTCTGACGACACGGATACCTCGGCACTCGCCGCGCAGACCAGGGAACGGCTGATCACGGAGCTGGAGGAGGCCTGAGGTGGCCTTCGCCGCATTCTCGACCGCGACCCCAACCAAGCAGGAGGCCGCACCGAAACGCAAGAGTGTCATCGCGCTCGTGCTGCTGTTGCCGGGCATCCTCTACCTGGTGCTGTTCTTTCTAGTGCCGCTTGTCTCGCTGGTGATCACCTCATTCGAAACCCAGGTGGATGTCGGCGTTTATGCGTACGCCTTCAACTGGCAGAACTACGCAGACTCCATTGCCGAATACTGGCCGCAGATCATCCGCTCATTCGTGTACGCCATCATCGCAACGGTCTGCGCGTTGCTGATCAGCTATCCGCTCGCATACTTCATCGGTGTGAAGGTGCGGCGCTGGCCGCTGCTGCAGAATCTGATGGTCACCCTGGTGATCGCACCGTTCTTCATCAGCTTTCTGCTGAGGACGCTGGCGTGGAAGCAACTGCTTTCAGACGACTCATTCGTCACAAGCTCGCTGAAGGCATTGTCGATCTTGCCGCCGGACGCTCACCTGACCGGCACGGCGTTCTCCGTTGTATTCGGCCTGACATACAACTTCATTCCGTTCATGACGTTGCCGTTGTACACAACGCTCGAGCGCCTCGACACGCGTTATCTCGAAGCAGGCAGCGATCTGTATGCCAGCGCCTGGACCACGTTCCGCAAGGTGACCATTCCGCTGTCGATGCCCGGGATCGTCTCTGGCACTCTGCTCACCTTCATCCCGGCGGCCGGCGACTACATCAACGCATCGCAGGACTTCCTCGGTGGCGCAGACACCTCGATGATCGGAAACGTGATCGAGAGCAACTTCCTCGTGCTGCAGAACTATCCAACGGCGGCGGCCATGTCGATCGTGCTGATGATCGTGATCCTGGCCCTCGTTGGTTTCTACGTGAAGCGCTCAGGAACGGAGGACCTGCTGTGAGAGGTTTCCGCTTCAAGGGGCTCGGCCTTGCAGCATACTCGGTGCTTGCCCTCGCCTTCCTGCTCATCCCGATCGTGTACACGTTCATCTTCTCGTTCAACGATGCCCTGAAGAACAACATCGCGTGGCGCGGATTCACCCTCCGCAACTGGACGAACGTATGCTCCGCGCAGGGAATCTGTGAGGCATTCGGTGCGAGCCTCATCATCGGCATCGTGTCCACGGTCGTGGCAACAGCGCTTGGCACTGCGATCGCAATCGCGCTGGTCCGCTACCGGTTTCGTGGTCGAACGCCGATCAACCTGCTGCTGTTCCTGCCGATGGCAACACCCGAGGTGGTTCTCGGCGCTGGACTGGCGTCGCAGTTCCTGAGCCTGGGCGTCAACAAGGGTTTCATGACGATCATGATCGCGCACGTGATGTTCTGCATCAGCTTCGTGGTCGTCACCGTGAAGGCACGCGTTTCGAGCCTCGACCCTGCCCTCGAAGAGGCGGGGCGCGACCTCTACGGATCACCGATCGCCGTGTTCTGGCGGGTCACGTTCCCGCTCCTGTTGCCAGGCATCCTCGCCGCGGCGTTGCTCTCGTTCTCACTCAGTTTCGACGACTTCATCATCACGAACTTCAACGCCGGCGCCGTCACCACGTTCCCGATGTTCATCTACATCGCGGCTTCGCGCGGCATCCCCGCGCAAGCGAACGTCGTGGCATCCGCGGTGTTCCTGCTTGCGATTCTGATCGTGCTCATCACACAAATCTCGTCAGCGGCGCGCCAAAGGCGGCTTGCGCGCATCCGCTAGCTTGAGCGCCCTTCCAATCCCGGTTCAGCGATATCGCCCACTTGAAGCGGGCAGAATCGCTGAACCGGGATTGGAATCGGCAGCCCGCGAGGGCACAGGGACCGGAGCGCAGGGACCGGGGCGGGGGGCGGAGCGATCAGCGCAGTATTGCGTCGACGTCCTTGGTGATGGCCGCCATCAGGTCGTCAGCGTCGGTGTGCTTGATCAACGGTGCTGACTGACCGGCCCACAGTGAGGTCAAATCCGGGTTCGCCTGTGCGGCCGCTGCCCGCTTGATGTGTCCGGTCAGCCAGTTTTGAACGGGGAACGGGGCGGTCTGCACGTTCGCCAGCTCGCGGCTCATCCGGTTCGGGATGCCGCGGGCAAGCCGTCCGCTGAAGGCGCGGGTGAGCACGGTCTCGGCTGCGTGCGCGCTCCACAGCTCTGCTCGATGCGGGGGGTTTGCAGCAGACTCGTCGCAGGCGAGGAACGCCGTGCCGATCTGCGCGGCCGAAGCGCCGAGCGCGAGCACTGCCGCAACGCCGCGGCCATCCGCGATTCCACCCGCAGCGATGACGGGCACTCTCACAGCGTCGACGACGCGTGGAACGAGCGAGATCGTGCCGACCAACGATTCCTCAGCTGCTCGCAGGAACGAAACACGATGCCCAGCCGCCTCGAAACCGGTGGCAACGACGGCATCGACGCCTGCGGCATCCAGCGCGACTGCCTCATCGACGGTTGTGGCTGTTCCGATCACGAGGATTCCAGAGCTGTGGCAGCGTTCAAGGAGCTCAGCGGACGGCACGCCGTACACAAAGCTCAGCGCCCGCGGCTTCGCGGCGATCGCCGCATCGATCTGATCGGCAAACGGAACGAGATAGCTGTCTGGGCGCTCAGGCAGCGGAAGATCGAGTTCGCTGAAGTATGGAGCGAGCACCTCAAGATAGCCGTCGAATTCGGCCTGGCCGGGTGGCTGCGTCTGCGCCTCGTCCATGGGCAGCCACAGGTTGAGCGCGAACGGCCGATCGGTGAGTTCACGGATGTCGGTGGCGACATCCGCGATCTTCTGCGGTGTCAAACCATACAGACCGTACGAGCCGAGCCCGCCCGCATTGCTGACCGACGAGACCAGTTCAACCGAAGACGCGCCACCGAACGGTCCGAGAACGATCGGCAGGTCGATGCCGAGCACCTCGGTCAGCGTGTTCTTCGCCCATGTGCCCGTCATATCGCTCTCCTAAACCGTCACCCGGATGCTGCCGACCGGCAGCCCACCACCAAGCACGGCGAGCCCGAGCTTGTCAGAAAGTCGCTGTGGAGCTGCCTCGTCGATCGCGCCCGCCTGCGCGAGCATGGTCAACGCGACGGCACTAGCAGCGCGCAGACTGCCGTCGAGCACCTTGAGTGCAACGGTCGTGCCATTCGGCGCCGCCATCACCATCACGCCCTCTGCTCCGCCTTTGGCGAAGACACCGAGCTCGTCGATGACGACCGTGTTCGCCCGCCCCGGCCCGTCGATTGCCCAGCCATTCTCGAGCACGGCACTGCGCAGTGCTGCTGCGTTGCGGTACAGCGCGAACGGTGAACTCTGCGAGGCGGTGGCGATGCGATGGATGCCGCGCGCGAGCCCGGCGAGCGTGATCGCGTGAATCGGCGCGCCACATCCGTCGATCGCGCTCGCCTGGATCTTCTCACCTGTCAGGCGCTCGACGACATCGCGAATCTGCAACTGAAGCGGATGCGTCTTCTCCAGGTACGTGTCGGTCGGCCAGCCGTTCTTCACGCACGCGAGCAGCATTGCGGCGTGCTTGCCCGAGCAGTTCATCGTGATCGAAGACGCATGTCCGCCGTTGCGCACGAGCGCATCACGCGCTGCCGTGTGGAGCGGCCAGTCTGCCGGGCACTGCAGCGCGCTCTCGGTCAGCCCTGCTTCCGCGAGCATCGAGCGCACAACATCGACGTGTGCCGGTGTTCCAGCATGGCTGGCGCTGGCAAGCACCATCGCCGCTCCTGCAAGTGGAACGCCGCTGGTCAGCACCGCGACCGCTTGGAACGGCTTCAGCGATGAGCGCGGGAAGATCGCTGCATCCGGGTTCCCGATCGAGCGCACGACGCCGCCATCCGGATCGAGCACGACCGCCGAACCGGCGTGCCGCGACTCGATGAACCCGCCGCGCTCGATGACTGCGAGCTCGGCGGCCTCTGCCACCGTGAACGTCTGTGACGCTGTCACAGCGCGGCAAGCGCCTCGTCGATGACGCTCAGCGCGTCGGCAAGCAGGGTGTCGCTGACCGCCAGCGACGGCAGGAATCGCAACACGTTGCCAAACGTTCCCGCATTGAGCAGCAGCACGCCGTTCTGCGCCGCGTGTGACACGATCGCGTTCACCGCATCGGGGTTCGGCAGCTTCGTCGTCGACCCTGTGCCAGGCTGCACAAGCTCGATGGCGATCATCGCGCCGATGCCGCGCACGTCGCCGATCACGTCGTAACGGGACTGCAATTCGGTGAGCGCCGGTTTCAGCACCGATTCGATGCGGGTCGCTTCTGCAAGCAGATTGTGCGCTTCGATCTGCTCGAACACCGCAACGGCGGCTGCGGCGGAGACAGGGTTGCCGCCGAACGTTCCGCCGAGTCCGCCTGGCTGGGCAGCATCCATGATCTCGGCGCGCCCGGTGACGCCGGCAAGCGGCAACCCGCCTGCAATGCCCTTCGCACTCAGCACCAGGTCGGGCACGACGCCGAAGTGCTCGCTGGCGAAATACGCGCCTGTGCGCGCCATGCCACTTTGGATCTCATCTGCGATGAACACGACACCGTTGGCGGTGCACCACTGCTGCAGCGCGTTAAGGTAACCGTCTGCCGGCACGATGAAGCCGCCCTCACCCTGGATCGGTTCTGCGACGACACAGGCCAGGTCGGATGCTCCAACAACCTTCTCGAGGTATGCGATGGTGCGCGCGGCAGCGTCTGCGCCGTTCAAGCCATCGCGGAACGGATACGAGTTCGGCGCGTGGTAGACGTCACCGGCGAACGGGCCGAAGCCTGTTGCGTATGGCGCTGCCTTGTAATTCATTGCCATCGTCAGGTTCGTGCGGCCGTGGTATGCGTGATCGAGAACTGCGACGGCACGTCGCCCGGTGTACTTGCGGGCGATCTTCACGCCGTTCTCGACCGCCTCCGCTCCCGAGTTCACCAACACGGTCTTCTTCGCATGGTCGCCTGGGGTGTGCTCGGCCAGCAGTTCGGCCACGCGCACGTACTCCTCGTAAGGCGTGATGGTGAACAGCGTGTGGATCACGTCTTGCAACTGAGCTGCAGCGGCCGCCACGACTGATGCGTCTGTGTGCCCGACGGTTGTGACGCCGATTCCTGCGCCCATGTCAATGAACTGGTTGCCGTCGACGTCGACCAGGATCGCGCCGTTCGCCTTCGCGATGTAGACGGGAAGCGCGGACGAAACACCTGTCGGAACCGCAGCAACGCGACGAGCATGCAGGGCCTGCGAGGCCGGGCCGGGGATCGCAGTGACAACACGTCGCTCCTGCTGCACCGTGTACGTCGGCGCTGTGCTCGTCGGCGTGGTGTAGGTGGCGGATGTTGCGGAGGCGACGGTATCGGTCATGGTCGAAAGTTTATCGGTCGAGGCCCGGCGATTTCTTGACAGAATGAGGGATACGCGCACGGAAAAGTCGGGAGTCACGCATGAATCTGGAGCACCACTACGCGGTCGAGTTGGAGTGGACGGGCAACCGAGGCACCGGCACAAGTGGCTACAAAGATTACGGACGCGACCATGTTTTGCGAACGGAGGGTGCTGCAGAGATCGAAGGCTCGAGCGACCGCGTGTTCTTCGGGGACACCGACAGGTGGAACCCGGAAGAAATGCTCGTCGCCGCGCTCAGCCAATGCCACATGCTCAGTTATCTGCACGTCGCATCCAGTCACGGCATTGTCGTCGTCGCATATTCGGATGCCGCCGAAGGCACCATGCAGCAGACCGAGGACGGCGGGGGACACTTCACGTCTGTGACACTGCGGCCGCGCGTGACCATCTCAGATCCTGCGCAGCGCGAGCTTGCGACCTTCCTGCACCATGAGGCATCCGAGAAATGCTTCATCGCCGCTTCGGTGAACTTCCCTGTGCTGCACGAGCCGCAGGTATACGCGCAGGCCTAGCCTCGTCGCCGACCGCTCCCTGATGGTCACTGAGAGCCGCGCCAAAACGACAATAGCGGAGCACTCGGCGAGTGAACGAGCGCAGGCTACAGGCGTTCGGGATGCATCACGGCGCGCTTGATCCGCTCGACGCGTCCCGATGGTGGCACCTCGTTGTACACGCCGGCAGCCTCCTGGCCGCTGCAGCGCTGAATCGCCGACATGATCTGATCGGTCGCGAGCCGTCTGGCCTTGCCTGAACCAGCAACACCGTACGTCGACACGTTGATCGGTTCGCCGAACACGACGGTGACCCGGTGAAACCGCGGCATGATCTTGCCTGCAGGCTGCAACTGATCCGTTCCGATCAGGCCGACCGGCACGACGGGCGCCCCCGTCGTCAGGGCAAGCCAGGCGACGCCCGTGCGCCCCTTGTACAGCCTGCCGTCCTGGGAACGTGTTCCCTCCGGATACAACGCGAAC
>DATMTC010000420.1:0-2337 GCA_035565115.1 Microbacteriaceae bacterium
CTGCAAGCCCACAACGCCTATCTGGATGTCTGGATGCAGATCGGCATCGTCGGCCTGATCATCTTCATCATCCTCGTGGCATCCACTCTCGGCCGAAGCTGGTTCGCCGCGGTCGATCGTCCGCGCGTCGGCGTCGTCGACAACCAGCCGTTCACCGCCACGACGCTGCTGCCCCTGCTGCTGGTCGCCGCGCTCATCGCGCAGTCGGCGGCCGAGAGCCGCATCCTCGTCGAAGGCGGCTGGGCCATCCTCGTTTTCATATCCATCAAGACCAAAGCGGACCGGCCATAGGATATGCCCATGGTCAGCAGGCGGATGCACGTGCCCGCTGGAATCCGCACGTTCTTCGAGTCCGCCCAGCTTGCCAACGCGCTGTCGCTGACGATCGTCGGCACCGCGTTCGCGACATATGCCATTCGGAGCATGGCCGGATGGGCGGGGCTTCTCGGCATCCTCGGCACACTTGGCCTGCTCGCCGCCGGGTCCACGATCGCCCGCAGACGCGCGATCGAGTGGGAAGGTCTGCTTCCGATCTCGATCCTCGCGTTCGTGGGCTGGTGCGGCGTCTCAATCATTTGGAGCGGCTACCAGTGGGCGACTCTGGCTGCGGTGATCTATCAGGTGGTGTTCGCATTCCTCGCGGTGTATCTGGCGTTGGTGCGCGACTCGATTCAAGTGGTGCGCACCGTTGGAGACGTGCTTCGCGTGCTCTTGAGCGTTTCGCTTGCGCTCGAGGTGCTGAGTGGGCTGCTCATCGACATGCCGATCACATTCCTGGGCATCCAGGGCAACCTCGCGCACGGCGGCCCCATCCAGGGCATCTTCGGCAGCCGCAACCAGTTGGGACTGGTGGCCCTGATCGCCCTGGTGACCTTTCTCGTCGAATTGCGCACCCGGTCGGTGCTGCGTGGCCGTGCGGCGTTCTCGATCACGCTGGCGGCCGTATGCGTGCTGCTGAGCAGCTCGCCCGTGATCGCCGTTGTGCTCGTTCTCGTGCTGGTCGCTGTGCTTGCGCTCTATCTGCTGCGCAAGGTGAAGACGGTCGAACACCGCCTGTACTGGCAGATCGCGCTCGGCGTGCTCGCGTTAGCGGCAGGCATCACCTCCTGGCTCGTGCGCGTGCGGATCATCGAACTGTTGAGCGCGGGCAACGTGCTCAAGGTGCGTTACGACGTGTGGATTCAGATGTGGAACCTCATCCCAGCCAACCAACTGCAGGGCTGGGGCTGGATCGGATTCTGGCGTGGCGGCATCCCGCCGTATGCGATCATCGACGCCAACACGGGGGCCCCGCACGAGAACGGCTTGAATGCCTTTCTGGATGTCTACCTGCAGGTCGGCCTGATCGGGCTGATCCTGTTCGTGGCGCTCGTGGTGCTCACGTTCAGCCGTTCGTGGCTGCTCGCATCCAACAAGCGCAGCGTGATCTACGTGTGGCCGCCGCTGGTGATGGTCGCACTGATTGCGACGGGGATGGCCGAGAGTTCGCTGCTGATCGAATCCGGATGGCTGTTGCTCGTGTTGTGTGCAGTGAAAGCGGCGCAGGGCATGAGCTGGCGCAACGCGCTGCCGCACGCCGCGTCGCGGGCCGGGTAGCGCAACCCGGGTTGGCGGGTTCGGGTAGCGCAACCTGGGCCGGCGGGCAACCGGACGCGCGACCCAGCGGGGCATCCCAACCCGTGCGAAATCGCGGGGATTTTCTCGACGCGCCGTCCCAGGGGCCACCGACAGCGGCGTGTCGCGGAAAAGCCCGCGATTTCACCCGAACGCGTGGGCCGCTAACGTGGCTGAACGGCGCTCAGGACTTCCATACACAATGTATTGAAGTAGCGGTAAAGTGGATGCATGCCAGCACTGTTGCAGATCAGGAACGTTCCCGACGACATCCGCCAGTCGTTGAAGATTCGCGCGGCTGCCGAAGGCGAATCCCTCAATGCGTATCTCCTCAGGGTGATCGCTCGGGAGGTCGAGCGACCGACCGCCGCCGAAGTGTTCGCACGAGCGGCGCTCAGGTCAGAGCGCGCCAGGACGTCCGCACTGGGATCAGTCGACAGCGCTCGCGCCGAAAACGACGAACGGTTGTCACCGCGGCGTGACGCATGATCGTTGTGGATGCCGCGGCGGTGGTCGACGCTTTAACGTTCGCTCCCGACTCCGACGAGTTGCGCGCGACGCTCGCTGCCGAGGAGCTGCACACGCCGAGCCTCATCGACTTTGAAATCGTCTCGGCCATCCGCGGACTGACACTCGCCGGTCACCTCAGTGCCGCCCGCGCTCGCGACGCTCTGACAGACTTCGACGACCTCCCTCTCCGTCGTTGGCCGTCGGCGGCCGCGC
>DATMTC010000421.1:0-2930 GCA_035565115.1 Microbacteriaceae bacterium
TCGGCAACACGTCAGACCGTGCAGCGCTCCGAGCAGGCCGTCGCCGTTGCGCGCGACGAAGTGGATGCGGTGCTCGCCGCCGACGGCACCGAGAACGTGCGATCGTTGCAGCGCGCCATCCGCAACACGATGACCGAGCACGCGGGCGTGGTGCGTGACGAAGCGGGCCTCACCGCGGGCCTCGCCGAACTGGACGCGATCGAGACACGGATGAAAGACCTCGGTGTCCACCCCGACCTCGCCGGGTTCCAGGACGTCGCGCACGCATTCGACCTGAAGTCGGCGGCGCTAGCGGCTCGCGCAACGATGGAAGCTGCCCGTGCGCGGCGCGAGACCCGCGGATGCCACAACCGCTCCGATTTCCCCGACCTCGACGAATCCCTTCGGGTGAACTTCGTGTGGTCGGGACCAGGCAAGCTGGAAGCCGAATCCTTGCCACCGATTCCCGCCGAGATCCAGTCGCTGATGCGAGATGTTTCCTCCGCAGGAAAACTGGTGGAGTGACTGCCTGGATGCAATACGATCGTGGCGTGCGCCAGAAAAGCCCTGGGACTCACGAACTGGACGACGCCTCATCCGTGTTCGCGTCGGTGCGACCACGCCTGTTCGGCATTGCGTACCGGATGCTCGGCAGTGCGAGCGAAGCAGAAGACATCGTGCAAGACGCCTGGCTGAAATGGCAGACATACGATCGAAGCACGGTGCGTGAACCCGCCGCATTCCTCGCCACCATGACAACCCGTCTGTCGATCAACGCCGCCCAGACCGCACGCGTGAGGCACGAGACATACATCGGTCCGTGGTTGCCTGAGCCGGTGGACACCAGCCATGACCCGTTGTTGGGAGCCGAGCGGGGCGAAGCGCTCGAGATCGCAGTGCTCATGCTGCTCGAGAAGCTCACGCCAACCGAGCGGGCGGCATACGTGCTGCGCGAGGCGTTCGACTACCCGTACTCGCAGATCGCCGATGTCATCGATGTGTCGGAGGAATCAGCACGCCAGCTCGTCAGCCGTGCACGCAAGCACGTGTCGACAGAACGGCATGCTCCCGTTGATACAGCAGAGCAGCGCAGGCTGCTCGACGCGTTCCTCGCTGCTGCACAGACCGGCGACCTGACCGCACTCGAGCGGTTGTTCGCTGCGGATGTCGTCAGTTACTCCGATGGCGGCGGCGTCAGGAACGTGTCCCGTATTCCCGTGGTCGGACGCTCCACCGTCGCCAAGTTCCTCGGTGCGTTCGGCGGCCGTTTCTGGCCCGGCGTCGACATCCGCCACGTCGAAGCCAACGGACAGCATTCTGCTCAGCTCATCCGCGACGGCGTCACGATCGCGATTGTCACGCTCAACGCATCCGCTCAGGGAATCAACCAACTTCTGTGGGTGATGAATCCCGCCAAACTCGGCGAATTCGAGGCCACAGCAACCTAGCGGCCAAACGCAAACCGTCGGTGTCACAAATCGGCCCTCTGGACTGTCTTATCTAATGACAGGAGAGAAATAGAGGACACAGTGATTGAGGACAGGGCGACCAGGATATTAGTGGTTGGCGGCGGCTATGCCGGTTTCTACACGGCATGGAAGCTCGAGAAGAGGCTGCGCCACGGCGAAGCAGAGTTGACGATCGTCGACCCGCGACCGTACATGACGTACCAGCCCTTCCTTCCCGAGGTGACGGCTGGATCGGTTGAGGCCAGACACGCAGCGATCTCGCTGCGCAGCCACCTGCGCAGAACGCGTCTGATCTCCGGAAGCGTGACATCCATCCGTCACGCTGAGAAGACCGTGACGATTCACCCGGCAGACGGAGCCGACTTCGACCTCGGTTATGACATGATCGTCGTCACCGCTGGCGCGGTGACGCGCACGTTTCCCATTCCTGGCGTTTCCGAAAATGCCATCGGCATGAAGCACGTTGAAGAAGCTGTTGCAATCCGCGACCGACTGCTCGTCGCATTCGACAAGGCAAGCGTGCTCGAGCCAGGACCAGAACGGCAGCGGCTGCTGACCGTCACATTCGTTGGTGGCGGGTTTTCAGGGGTAGAGGGATTCGGAGAACTGCTCTCGCTGGCAACGGCACTGCTCAAGTCCTACCCAGAGCTGAGCTTCCGCGACCTGCATTTCCACCTGGTGGAGGCCAAGGGTCGAATCCTGCCAGAAGTCACTGACAAACCAGGACAATGGGTTGTTCGGTCGCTGGAAGAGCGCGGGGGACAGGTTCACCTGAACACGCAGGTCGTATCGGCGGAGGACGGCCACGTCGTCTTGTCGACCGGCGAGGAATACGACTCCGGAATCATCGTGTGGACGGCCGGAAACGGCGCCAACCCGGTTGTGGCGAAGAACACCGATTTGCCCACCGACCGTCGAGGACTCATCGTCGTGCGTGCTGACCTGCGAGTTGGAACCGACGACGAACCAGTGCCGGATGCCTGGGCGGCGGGTGACGACGCAGCGGTGCCGGACCTCGTCTCTCCAATTCCTGGCGCGTATACGGTGCCGAACGCACAAAACGCTGTGCGGCAGGGCAAACGACTCGCCAAGAACATCGCAGCAACCCTGCGGGGTGAACGCGCCAAGAATTACGTTCATCACAGCCTCGGCATCGTCGCGACGCTTGGGCTCGGTCGCGGCATCTTCCAGTACAAAGCGATCGTGATCACCGGCCTCATCGCCTGGCTGATGCACCGCGGTTACCACGTGCTGGCCGTGCCGACCTGGGAGCGGAAGGTACGCATCCTCTTGGTCTGGATCACCGGCTTCGTGTTCGGGAGGGACATCGTGTCCTTGGCCGGTGTCCAACACCCGCGTGACGCGTTTGTCAGCGGAGGGATGCCTCGTGCCCGTTGACCGCAGGCCACCTCGCCCATCACTGAGCGCTCGAGCATCCGCTTCGCTTCAGCGCAGCGCCATCTTGCGGCGGTTGAGTGTGAT
>DATMTC010000422.1:0-2973 GCA_035565115.1 Microbacteriaceae bacterium
TTCAGGCTACGACCTGTCGCTGAGTGACACGCGAACGTACACGCGATACAAGATCTTCCGCGGGCACTACGATTTCGTCACGTCATCTGGATTCGCCATCGACAACGTCGAGACGCTGGCGCGCGGCGACTCGGACCACAAGCCGATCCTGGTCTCCGCCGACTACGCAGCACAGCGTCCCGCCGCGTGAGGATCAAGGCGTGACGTTCAGCGCGTGACCGCGATGTTGAAGGTCGGCGTACGCACGGCCTGGAGTGTCGCGAAGAACAGGTAGAAGTAGTGCTCAGGGGCGCGCGCCGTTTCGATACCGCCAAGATCGATAACGCCGGATGCCGGCCAGCCAAGATCTGCAAGCAGACTCGACACTGTCGCCTTGGCATCCGCGTCGTCGCCTGAGACGAATACCGTGGTGGGGGCGCTCAGCGCGCTTGGATTGGTCATCACCGACGTGTTCAGTGTGTTCAGCGACTTGACGACCTTGAGGCCTGGGAACTCCTGCTGGATGAGCCGGCCGACGCTGTCGTTCGGGTAGATGAGCGCCATGTCCTGCCCAACCGCGTTCGAGACGTCGAGCAGCACGCGCTCGCCGAGAACGTCTGCACCGATCGACCGCAGCAGCTCGATGACTTCGCCGCCAGGGGTGGCGTTGATCACAACGTCTGCGGATGCGACGGCATCCGAGTATCCAACCGCCGGCGCCGCGAGCCCTGACTTTCCCGGCGTGCGTGAACCGAATGTCACCGTGTGGCCGGCCTCGACGAGTGCCGTGGCAAGTGCAGTGCCGACCGTCCCCGTGCCAAGGATTGCGATGTTCATGTGTTTCTCCTCTGTGAAGTAGTTCCAATTCGAACTACATGCAAGACTACACCTAGTTAAAATTCGAATCAACTAGGATGAGACCATGAACGATGCGGCAGTGCAGACGGGACTCAACCGCGAGGAGTTCGCTGGATACTCGGCGCTCGTTGCCGGCTCGACGCTGCTGCAGCGGGCGATCGAACAGAACCTGCATGAGCAGGCCGACATCACGCAGGTGCAGTTCGAGATCTTGATGCACCTGGTCGACGCGGCAGAAGGCATCCGGATGGCGGACCTCGCAGATCGGCTCATCGTCTCGCGAAGCGGGCTGAGCTATCAGGTCGGCCAGCTCGAGAAGGCCGGGTTGATCACCCGGGAGCGACACGAGGAAGACGAGCGCGGCATCGTTGCCCGCATCACGCCGAAAGGCACCGCGTTGCGCAATCGGGTGTTGCCAGGGCACCTTGAAATCGTGCGTGAGTCGTTGTTTGGCGTGCTCGAGCCGGGCGAGCTGGCGGCGATCACCGCTGGACTCGGGCGGGTGGCCGAGCGGCTGCGCACATCCTGACCCCGCATCCTCCCGCCGCATGCCGACCCCGCATCCCGGTGCCGCATCCCGACCCTGCATCCCGACCCTGCATCCCGGCGCCGTGCGATAGTTTTTCGGGCGATTGATGCCGCCGCGGCACTATCAATCGCCCGAAAAGGTATCGCTCGCCGCTCAGCGCTCGCGAACGTGCGCGTCAGGCGGCCAGGGGATGACCCGGCTAGCGCGATCACGGGTGGATGCGACGAGTCGCGCGTTGTCAGCATCCGGCCCGTTGGCCCAGCGCTCGGCATCCGCAGCAGCCATGCCGAACGCGATGTGGCGGCTGATCAGCCCTGGCACGCGCAACTCGTCGGGTGTGTCGACGAACCAGGCGTCATCCAGTAGCGGTAACACCTCGCGCCAGCCTGGCAGGTCGGCGAGCAGGTAGTTGCCCTCGGTGATCACAAGGGGCACGTCGCGGGCGACGGCGACGGATGCTGCGATGGGCTCCTCGAGTCCGCGGCGGTATGTGGGGGCGTAGACCACGGGCTCATGGTTCGCGCGCAGGCGGCGCAGAAGCGCGACGTACCCGCTGACGTCGAACGTGTCAGGTGCGCCCTTCCGTGTTGCAAGCGGCGTGTCTTGGATGATGGACTGCGCCAGATGAAAGCCGTCCATCGGCACGATCACCGCTTCGCCGGGGTGAAAGCACGCAAGCAGCCGCTCGGCGAACGTTGACTTGCCGGAACCCGGCGGCCCGGCGATGCCGAGGATGGTGCGGCTCTGCCCGGCCATCCTGGCGCGGATGGCTGCGGCGTATTCATGCATGCGTTCGGCGGGCGGTGCGCTCATTGGGTTCGTAGTTGCTCGGTGGCAAGAAAGTCGGGGGGAAGGTCGGGGGGAAGCTGGATGAGCGCGCCTGGGGCACGGCAGGTGGCCGCCGCGATGAGCATGGCGGTATCGAGAATGTGCGCCCATCCGGCTGAGTCGCTCGGCACACCGTTCGCTGCGATCGACGCCGAGATGGTGGCAAGCGTTGCGTCTCCTGCGCCCATCGTGTCGATCACGGGGCCAGGAAGTTCACGTATCGGCACCGCGACCCGTGCGCCGTCGCGGGAGGCAACGGCAGAACCGGCGGCTCCCGCTGTGGTCAGCACAAAATTTGAGCCGGAACCCGAGGCGAGCACAAGTGCTTCAAGACCTGCGAGCGACGCATGGCCCAGAAGTGCAGCGTCCTCGTCGCTTACCTTGGTCACGAGTGCGCTCGCTGCCAACTGCTCGAAGTTGCGGGCGAAGCGTGTGCGATCGTGCATCATTCCCGCTCGCGGATTCGGGTCGAGGATGAGGCGGCTCTGCGGATCCGCGATCGCATCACGCAGCGCCGCGAACTGCTCTTCGTCGTCGAACGGAAAGCTGCTGATCACGACCAGGTGCGCATCGGACAGCGCGCTGCGAATCTGCTCGTCGGAGAACTGGATGCGCCGAGCCTGAGCAGCAGCGTTGAACTCGTAGAGCGGCTCACCGAGGCGACGGGTTGAGACGGCGCGGGCGGTGCCGTTCGCGCTAGGGCTCGCGAGCAATCGCACGCCGTGTGCGGCGAGAAATTCCCGGATGCGCGCGCCGCCCTCGTCGTCTCCGACCATTGC
>DATMTC010000423.1:0-2159 GCA_035565115.1 Microbacteriaceae bacterium
CCGAGCTCGTCGAGGATGGGCGGATAGATGTCGTGCACCATCGTGCGCAGCCCGGCCAACGCATCCGTCGCTGCCTCTTGCGCACGACGAAGCTGCGGCAGAGCATCCGCCGGATTCGTCTCAAGAGAACGTTCCGCGATCCCCAGCATCATGACGACGCTGACCAGCCGATTCTGCGCGCCGTCGTGCAGGTCGCGCTCGATGCGCCGCAGCTCGGCGCCGTGTGCGTCAAGCGCCGCTGCTCGGCTTGCCGTGAGCGCCGTCACCCGCTCGGCCAGCCTGGCCTTGCGACCTGGGGTCAGAACCTTCGCCTGAACCCACTTCAGCGCAAAGGCAACCGCGGGCACGAGCCACCATGCGATGAGTGCATAGCCGACGGCGACCAGCGGCGACCACGCAGCGGACGCCCACGACGTCACCGGATACGGGCTCGAAATGGGATCGTCGGCCGGCGCGAGGTACCAGTATGCGGGCACGATCAGGGCGTTGAGTGCTGCGAGGGGAAGCGCCACGGTCAGCAGGTTGACGAACGGCACGATCGTGCCGTGCCCGGCCAGCCACAGCAGGTCGCGACCCGTGGCACGTGAAAGGGCCAGCCGCAGGCTCTCCTCATACGTCGGCCGCACCGGGATCGGCCCGTATGCCGACCCGATGGGTGTGCCCGAGTAGCGCGCGCTGCGCTCGCGAGCGAGATCCGCCCACCACCGCAAAGGACGCACGATCACCGGCACGATCAGCCATCCGCCGCTGAGCACCAGCAGCGGTAACAGTGCCACGCCGAGGATGAGGAACCCCAGCGATGCGAACCCGGCGCCGAGTTCAACGACCAGATAGCGCAGCGCACGCCACCATCGTCGAAGTCGGTCGCGGCGCATCCATTCAGTCTGCCGTAGTGCGCTCGCTCACGCGGTAGAGCCAGCTACACCATCCATTCGGCAACAGGCGCGGATGCTATTCGGCAGCAGGCGCGGATGCTCGACCTACAATCGCTCAAGCCGATCGTAACCACCCGGTATATGCGTTGGACTCGATCGTGCGATGGGTGGACGATCGCACTAACGACAGATCAGAACAAGGAGAACGCAATGAAGACCATCACGACCGGACGGGGACAGCTTGGAGGCGGGTTTGACCGCCCGGGGCAGGCCGCGGGCGGTAGAGCCAGCTACACCATCTATTCGGTAGCAGGCCGGATCGATGCCGCGCCTGCGGCTGCGTAGCGTCAGATGACATGAGCAGCGAGATGAGCACCGACATGAGCACTGAGATGAGCACCGACATGAGCATTCAGACATCCGCCCCCGCTACGACGGGCACCGCGGTGCGGCTTCAGGCCGTCGTCAAGAAGTACGGCACGGGCCCATCGGCCGTGATCGCGCTGCGCGGCATCGACCTCACGCTGACCCGCGGTTCGTTCACCGCCATCATGGGCCCATCCGGTTCTGGCAAGAGCACGTTCTTGCACACGGCAGCCGGTCTCGACACCCCGACCAGCGGCTCCGTGTGGATCGGCGACACCGATATTTCGCGGATGCGAGCCAACAAACTCGCGAAGTTCCGGCGCAAGCACGTCGGGTTCGTGTTCCAGGCATACAACCTGCTTCCCGCATTGACGGTCGAGCAGAACGTGACGCTTCCGCTGCTTCTTGCAGGCAACAAGGTCGAGAGCGGCTGGCTCGATCGCATCATCGGCGCCGTCGGCCTGAGAGAACTTCGCGAGCGCCGACCCGCAGAACTCTCCGGCGGCCAACAGCAGCGAGTCGCCATTGCACGTGCGCTGATCACGCGGCCGGATGCCGTCTTCGCCGACGAGCCGACGGGCGCGCTCGACTCCCGCACCGGTCGTCAGGTGCTCGACCTGCTCGCCCAGATGACGAGCGAACTGGGTCAGACGGTCGTCATGGTCACCCACGACCCGGCCGTCGCATCCCGCGCCGATCGCGTGATCTTCCTCGCTGACGGAGCGTTCGTGGGATATCAAGACGGCGCGACGACACAGCAGATCATGGATCGCATGACCGGGTTGGGAAAATGGTGAACACACTCATTCGGGCGGGAATCCGCCAAAACAAGGGCACGCTCGTCGGCGTTTTCGTCGCAGTGCTTACCGCAACCATGCTCGCCACCGGGCTCGGCGTTCTGATCGAGTCCGGCTCACG
>DATMTC010000424.1:0-36073 GCA_035565115.1 Microbacteriaceae bacterium
GGAAGTGAAGGATCGAGTATCGAGGTCAGCGGGTCGACGAACGGAACGCTGGCGAGGATGCCGGCGAACGTGTCTGGTGCAAGGTTGGCGACCGCGCCCATGAGCAGGCCGCCAGCGCTTCCACCCTCGGCGACAAGCCGATCCCGGCTCGTCCAGCCTGTTGCGATCAGATGTTTCGCCGCTGCCACGAAATCGGTGAACGTGTTCTTCTTGGCGAGCATCTTGCCATCGTCGTACCACCGCCTGCCAAGCTCACCGCCTCCGCGCACGTGTGCGATGGCGAAGACGACGCCCCGATCAAGCAACGACAATCGCGCGATCGAGAATGCCGGGTCGATGCTCGCCTCATACGATCCGTATCCGTACAGCTCGAGCGGTGCCGGTGTTCCTGGCGTGACCATGTCGTGGCGATACACCAGTGAGATCGGCACCCGGGTTCCATCGTCGGCCGTCGCCCACTCGCGCTGCTGGGCATAGCGGCTCTGGTCGAAATCACCGAGTACGGCCTGGCGTTTCAGCATCCGCCTGTTTCCAGTCACGATGTTGTGGTCGTAAACAGCAGACGGTGTAGCAAGCGAGCCGTATCCGAAGCGCACGGTCGGTGCGGTCCATTCCGGGTTGCCTGCGGTACCAACGGTGTACAGCGTTTCGTCGAACTCAAGCTCGGACAGCTCGCCGTACCCCGCCGCTGTCAACGGCATCACCGCGATCTGGGTGAGTCCGGCTCGGCGATACTCGACGACAAGATGATCGCTGAACGCGTCGACCGACTCCAAACGGATGGCGGGGTCGTGCGCCATAACGGTCGTGCGCGGCCCACCGGGATCGTCTGCCGAGACATCGACAAGCGCGAAATTCACAGCGTCGTCATTGTGCAGCACGAGCAACCGGTCTTCGCCTGCCACCCTGGCGTGCTCGATGTCGTATTCGACGCCTTCGCGTCGCGGCCACACGACGCGAAACTCTCCCGTCGGATCGGCGGCATCCAGTATCCAGGCCTCGCTCGTGATCTTGGACCCTACCTGGAGCACGATGTACCGCTTGCTTCTGGTGAGCCCGACACCGACCCAGTAACGCTCATCCGGCTCTGTGAACACCGCGACGTCGGTGCTGGCAGGAGTGCCGACCTCGTGCCGCCAGACGGTGTCTGGCCGCCACGCTTCGTCGACGGTCGTGTAGAAGACGTATCGGCCCTCTGGCGAGAAGACAGCGCCATGGGAGGTGTTCTTCACCTCATCAGGGAGGTCCGTTCCCGTCGTCAGATCGCGGATGCGCAATGTGAACCGTTCGTCACCGACGACATCTGTGGCATACGCAAGCAGAGTGCCGTCGCCGGAGAGCGCAAAACTGCCCAGCGAGAAGAAGTCGTGCCCGTCCGCCTCGACGTTGCCGTCGAGCAAGACGGTTTCGTTCGGCAGTGCTGGGCGGTCCGGCGGCACATCGTCGACGGATGGCGGGGTCCAGTCGTCGGGGCCGTCGATCGGCGCACGGCAGTGCACAGAATACTGTTTGCCTTCGAAGGACCGGGAGTAGTACCACCAGGCGCCGCGCCTGGTCGGCACAGAGAGATCGGTCTCCTGCGTGTGCGACTTGATCTCGTCGAAGATCTGGCGCCGTAGCGCACTGAGGTGATCTGTCGCGGCCTCCGCGTACGCGTTCTCGGCTTCGAGATGGGCGATGACCGCTGAGTCGTCTTTGTTGCGCAGCCATTCGTACTCATCGACAAAGGTGTCACCGTGGAAGGTGCGCTGAAACGGAACACGAGCGGCGATCGGAGGAGTCTGGGTCAGCATTGTTCCACCGTAGCGCGGGCGTCGGATGGAATGGATACGGTGAGAACATGTCGAGATTCGTGCGCTACGAGAAGTTCGGCGGCCCAGACGTGCTCGAGGTCGTCGATGTCGAACCGCCGCATCCAGGCCAGGGCCAGGTGCGCGTGCGAGTGTTCGCTGCAGGCCTCAATCCGGTCGACTTCAAGATCTTCCGCGGTGGTCCGGCCGCCGAGACGTATGGCGCAACACTGCCGTGTGGTGTCGGCAATGACTTTGCAGGCATCATCGATGAGATCGGTGATGGCGTCACCGGGTGGACTTCCGGCGACGAGGTGCTCGGCGGCTTGCGTCACTTCGCCATGGCGGACTTCGTGATTGTGGATGCCGCGGGCGTGCTGATCCGAAAACCGGCCGGTCTGGACTTCGATGCAGCAGGGGCGTTGTCGATCGCAGGCCGAACAGCGTGGGCGAGCGTGGCTGCCATCGAGCCGACCGCGGAAGACACGGTGCTCGTGAGTGCTGCCGCGGGCGGTGTCGGGGTGCTTGCTGCGCAACTCGCTCTGCGTGCCGGTGCGACCGTCGTCGGAACCGCCGGCGAATGGAATCAGGAGTTTTTGAGGTCGCTTGGCGTCACACCCGTGGTTTATGGCGACGGCCTGGCCGATCGCATCCGGCGTATTGCGCCAAACGGGGTGACTGCTGCACTTGACAATCATGGAAGCGACACGGTGTCATTGGCGCTCGAGCTCGGCGTTCGACCCGAGCGCATCAACACGATCGCGGCGCACGCAGTCTCGGGCGTGCAGTCGGTCGGCGGGGCAGCAGCCGGTCTGGCCGAGCTCGACCAGATCGCGCGCCTGCTCTCCAATGGTGACATCGTCTTGCCCATTGACTCCGTCTTTCCGATCGAGCGGGTCGGTGAGGCGTATGAGCGTTTGGAAGCCGGGCATGTGCGCGGCAAGATCGTCGCTGTAACCGAGTAATCTGATCCCGCCCACCAGAATTGGAGACACGATGAGCGCCGACCACAAGGCCGACAATCACGATCTGATCCGCGTGCGTGGCGCGCGAGAAAACAACCTCAAAGATGTCAGCGTCGAGATCCCGAAACGGCGGCTGACCGTGTTCACGGGCGTGTCGGGCTCCGGCAAGAGCTCGCTGGTCTTCAGCACCATCGCCGCGGAATCGCAGCGGATGATCAACGAGACCTACAGCACATTCGTGCAGGGCTTCATGCCGACCCTGGCTCGGCCAGATGTCGACGTTCTTGAAGGACTGACGACCGCGATCATCGTGGATCAGGAGCGGATGGGCGCAAATCCTCGCTCAACGGTCGGCACGGCCACTGACACGGGCACGATGCTCCGGATCATTTTCAGCCGCATCGGTCAACCGCACATCGGATCGCCTCAGGCGTTCTCGTTCAACGTCGCATCCATCAGCGGAGCGGGAGCTGTGACCATCGAGCGAGGTGGAGAGAAGCTCAAGGAGCGTCGCAGCTTCAGCATCACGGGCGGAATGTGTCCGCGATGTGAGGGCATGGGATCGGTGACCGACTTCGACCTGACGGCGCTCTATGACGAAAGTCTCTCGCTGAACCAGGGCGCACTGACTGTTCCCGGTTACAGCATGGATGGCTGGTACGGGCGCATCTTCCGCGGCTCTGGCTTCTTCGATCCAGACAAGCCCATCGCACAATTCACCAAGAGGGAGTTGCACGATCTTCTGCGCAAGGAGCCGACCAAGATCAAGGTGGAGGGCATCAACCTCACCTACGAAGGACTGATTCCGAAGATTCAGAAGTCGTTTCTGTCGAAGGATGTCGACGCCATGCAACCGCACATTCGAGCGTTCGTTGAGCGTGCCGTGACATTCACCACCTGCCCGGAGTGCGAAGGAACGCGGCTGAGTGCAGAAGCCAGGTCGTCGAAGATCAAGGGGATCAGCATCGCGGATGCCTCGTCGATGCAGATCAGCGACCTGGCAGCATGGGTTCGCGATCTCGACGCACCCGAGGTTGCGCCGCTGCTGACCGCACTGTCAGAGACCCTCGACTCGTTCGTCGAGATCGGCCTCGGTTACCTCTCGCTCGACAGGTCATCTGGCACGCTATCCGGCGGCGAATCGCAACGCACCAAGATGATCCGGCATCTCGGTTCGTCTCTCACAGACGTCACATACGTCTTTGATGAGCCAACGATCGGGCTTCACCCGCACGACGTCAAACGCATGAACGAGTTGCTGCTGCGGCTGCGCGACAAGGGCAACACCGTGCTCGTGGTCGAGCACAAGCCGGAGACGATTGCGATCGCGGATCACGTCGTCGACCTCGGTCCTGGCGCAGGAACAGCCGGTGGCGAAATCTGCTTCGAGGGAACGGTCGACGGACTGCGTGCGAGCGATACCATCACCGGCAGGCATCTCGGCGACCGCACAACACTGAAGCCCTCAGTGCGCACGGCATCAGGGGCACTCGAAGTCCGCGGCGCCGGCACGCACAATCTGCGGAATGTCGACGTCGACATTCCGCTCGGAGTTCTCGTCGTCATGACGGGCGTTGCGGGCTCAGGCAAGAGTTCGCTGATCGACGGTTCTGTTGCCGGCCGCGAAGGCGTTGTGGCCATCGACCAGGGCGCAATCAAGGGTTCACGACGCAGCAACCCGGCAACGTACACGGGCCTGCTCGAGCCGATTCGCAAAGCATTCGCGAAGGCGAACGGGGTGAAGCCGGCGTTGTTCAGCTCCAATTCGGATGGCGCATGCCCGACCTGCAAAGGGGCCGGCGTGATCTACACCGATCTCGGCGTCATGGCGGGGGTGGCGACGAGCTGCGAAGAGTGCGAAGGCAAGCGGTTCCAAGCATCCGTGCTCGAATATCACCTTGGCGGTCTGGATATCAGCGAAGTGCTCGCGCTGTCTGTGACGGATGCTGAAAAGTTCTTCGGCGCAGGTGAGTCGAGCGTTCCTGCGGCGCACACTATCTTGCGACGACTGTCGGATGTTGGTCTGGGCTATTTGACGATCGGGCAACAGCTGCCGACGCTGTCGGGCGGCGAACGTCAGCGACTCAAGCTGGCCACGCACCTGGGGGAGAAGGGCGGCGTTTACGTGCTCGATGAGCCGACCGCTGGCCTGCACCTTGCCGACGTCGAGAATCTTCTCGGATTGCTCGATCGGCTTGTCGACTCAGGCAAGTCGGTGATCGTCATCGAGCATCATCAGGCCGTCATGGCGCACGCTGACTGGATCATCGACCTCGGCCCAGGTGCCGGTCACGACGGTGGGCGGATCGTGTTCGAAGGAACGCCAGCCGACCTGGTCGCCGACCGTTCCACACTCACCGGCGAACACCTCTCTTCGTACGTCGGCCGGTCGTGACCGGTCGATCCCTGCCGCGCTGTTAGCGATAATCTCGACGTATTCTCGTCCTGAGCAGAAAGGTCGGCCATGGACGATCACACGACGGATGCGCGCGTTCGCAAGGCGCCGACGCTTTATGACGTCGCGGCGCTCGCCGGCGTCTCGCACCAAACCGTGTCGCGGCTCGTCAAAGGGCACACGAACATTGGCCCCGAAATGCGCAGCAGGATCGAAGCCGCAATCGCAACATTGAACTACAAGCCGAACATGTCGGCACGATCCTTGGCGACGAGCAAGCCGCACCGCATCGGCGCCCTGGTGTATGAGATCCTCGAGGTCGGGCCGAGCAAGACGATGCACGGTGCGAGCGTGGCGGCACGTGAGGCCGGCTATCTGCTTGACATCGTAAGTCTCGATCCGAATGACGATCACGCGATCGAAGCTGCAATCACTCTCATCAACCAGAACGACCTCGCAGGCGTTATGGTGTTTGCGCCAACCGACGGCGTCTTGGCTGCGTTATCCAGGGTGTCGTTCTCGGTTCCTGTGTTCATCGAGTCCGAGGCGAATGACCTGGCGGACGCTACTGATCCGACGCTCAACGAGATGGGCATGCGGCTGCTTGTGGAGCAGCTCATACGTGACGGCCACAGGCGGTTCTTTCATATCGCCGGTCCGCTTGACTGGCTCGCTGCACGAGGTCGCCGGGATGCCTACGAGCGCGCCCTGCGTGCGGCAGGTGCGACATCCGCGGGAATGATCGCAGGCACCTGGACGTCGCAGTCCGGCTACGAAGCGGCCATGGCGATGCCACTCAACCAGGGCATCACCGCTGTGGTAGCCGGTAACGACCAGATGGCACTCGGCGCGCTCAGGGCGCTCGACGAGCGTGGCATTCGGGTGCCGGAGCAGATCAGCGTGACCGGGTTCGACGATATTCCAGAGTCGCGATTCTTCTTCCCATCGTTGACCACCGTGCGCGTTGATCTGGACCTTCAAGGGCGCATCGCATTCAACCGGCTGCTGGCGCTGATCAACCAGGAACAGGTGCGTCCGGCGCTCGTACCCGTCATGCCGCAGGTGTTCGTGCGCGACTCGTCTGCGGCAGCGCCTCACAGCGCATAACGACTTCATAACGAAGAGCTGCTGCGGGCCATCGAGGGCTGGTTAGCGCTAACTCCATTCGCTAGTCTCATTGCAAGTTAGCGCTAACGCGTAGCTTCTAGCGACGAAGGAGTCCATGCCAGTGCCGTCCACCAGCCCGTCAGTCCCGCAGCTCAGCGGCATTCTTTACGGCGCGGCGTATTACGCCGAGTATCAACTCTCCGACCGGCTCGAGGCCGACCTCGATTTGATGGCAGCCGCGAACTTCTCGGTGATTCGGGTTGGCGAGTCTGTCTGGTCGTCATGGGAGCCCCGGAATGGTGAGTTCGAGCTCGATTGGCTGCAGCCGGTTCTCGATGGCGCACATGCGAGGGGAATCGGCGTCATCTTGGGCACACCGACATACGCGGTTCCTCCGTGGTTGCAGACCTCTCATCCCGAAATCGCCGCTGAGCGCGCCCCGGGCGAGCGTGTGCCGTGGGGCGCCAGGCAAGAGGTTGACTTCTCGCATCCTGCGTTCCTGTTCCACGCAGAGCGCATCATCCGCAAGGTCGTGGCACGCTATGCGCAGCATCCTGCGGTGATCGGATACCAGCTTGACAACGAACCCGGTCTGCAACTCTTCCACAACAGGGGCTCGTTCATGCGTTTCCTCGAGCGGCTCAAAAGCAAGTACGAAACGCCTGAGGCGCTCAACCGGGAGTGGGGGCTGACCTACTGGTCGCACCGTGTCACAGAGTGGTCCCAACTCTGGGCGCCAGATGGCAATACGCTTCCCCAGTACGATCTCGCTTGGCGACGCTATCAGGCCGATCTCACCACGGAGTTCATCGCATGGCAGGCCGACATCGTTCGCGAGTACAGCAGACCAGAACAGTTCGTCACCACGTGTATCGCATATCCACGTCCGGCCCTGGACGATTTTGCGCTCGCGGCACCACTGGATGTGACGGCGGGCAATCCGTACTACGGCATGCAAGATCACCTGGCGAACGGTGTTGACCTCGCGCCGGTCCAGCCGTGGACCACCACAGGGGTGTGGGGACTGTTTCGCCAAGCTGACCGCATCTTCTCGTCGAAGCGTTCACGCTTTCTCGTCACCGAGACGAACGCGCAGTCCATTGCGGGCAGCGATCAGAACTACCCGCCATACCCCGGGCAACTCAAGCTGGCAGCATTCGCGTTCATCTCACGCGGCGCGGCCATGATCGAGTACTGGCACTGGCATACCCTGCATTTCGGCACGGAGACATACTGGGGCGGTGTGTTGCCACACAGCCAACGGCCCGGGCGGATCTATCAGGAGGTCTCGCAGATCGGCGCCGCGTTGAAGTCGCTTGGCTCTGCCCTTGACGACTATCAGCCTGATGCAGACGTCACATTGTTGTTTTCGCATGACAGCAAGTGGGCCTTCGAGTTCGCGCCGCCGCTGCACACTGCCGATCGTCTACCTGACCGCGAGTCATATCAGAGCATCTTCGACGCGTTCTATCGGGGGGTGATCGAGGCGGGCGCGCAGGCGACCATCGTGCACGCAGACCAACTGCGCGAGGATCCGGCTACTTTCGCCGCGGCACACCCGGTCCTCGTTGTCCCTGCGTTCGCAGTGGCGACCGACGATGAACTCAGATTCCTGCACGATTACGCGCAAGAGGGCGGTCATCTCGTCATCGGCATCCGAACAGGATACGGAGATGACGAGGCCAGGGCCCGCCTCGCGATTGCGCCGGCCGTGCTGACGGAATTGGCTGGTGTCTGGTACGACGAGTATTCAAATCTCGACGAGCCGTTGCGCGTGACAGGTGGGGAAGTCTTAGCGACCTCGGAGTCTGCGCGCGCCACGCGTTGGGTCGATGGCCTTGTGCTTGACGGAGCAGATCAACTTGTCGGCTACGAGCACCCGTACCTTGGCAGCTTTCCTGCCATGACGACTCGGCGCGCAGGAGACGGCCGAATCACCTACGTCGGAACGGTGCCAAATCCCGCGTTCGCTTCAGACATCGTCAGGTGGCTCGTTCCGAGTCCGATCGCATCGAAATGGACGGCGGATGCGTCCGCGAATGTGACTGTCGCGTCCGGTACAACCGCGCACGGTCGGTTCTGGTTTATCAGCAATTGGAGCGCTGACTCGTCGACGATCACCGTGCCGCACGACGTGTTCGACCTTGACGGGGGCAGCCACGAAGCAGGAAGCACGATCTCGCTTGATCCATGGGCGTGCATGGTTGTAGCCGACGAAAACTTCCGGTCGGTCGATGCAGACCGTACGGACCTGAAAAGAATGAGAGGCAGATGATGAAAAACGCACCGAGCAAAAGAGCACCGAGCAAACGAGCACTGAGCAAGGTAGTGGCGATGGGCGCGAGCCTGCTCACAACGGCGCTACTGCTGACCGGCTGCACAGGTGGTGGCGGATCGGCCCCGAGTGCGTCAGCCGTGTCGCAGGCCGACATCGACAAGGCCATGAAGACGCCGACGACACTGACCTTCTGGACGTGGGTGCCGGACATCACGAACGAAGTGAAGTTGTTCGAAAAGAAGTTCCCGGCGATTAAGGTGAAGGTTGAGAACGTTGGCAACGGCCTTCCGCATTACACGAAGATTCGCACTGCGCTCAAGTCGGGCAAGGGCGCGCCAGATGTTGTGCAGATGGAGTATCAATACATTTCATCGTTCACGCTTGACGGGTCACTTCTCAACTTGGCGCCGTACGGGGCCAACAAACTGAAGAACGACTATGTGCCCTGGGTGTGGAACCAGGTCGTTCGTGGCGACAAGGTCTATGGGATCCCCCAGGACTCTGGCCCGATGGGGAACCTGTATCGCGACGACATCATGCAGAAGGCGGGCATTACACAACCGCCAGCGACGTGGGCCGACTACGCGAATGCAGCTGCTGAGGTGAAGTCGAAGACCGGCTCTTACATCTCTAATCTGCCCCCGAACGACCCGGGGCAGATCGTCGGCCTCTTGTGGCAGGCCGGCGTGAAGCCGTTCGGGTTCGACGGCAAGAAGACGGTGCACGTCGACGTCAACAGTTCGGAGGCGAAGAAGGTGCTGTCGTATTGGCAGAAACTGATCCAGGCCGATCAGGTGTCGGTCGATCCAGACTTCAACGACCAGTGGTACCAGGGGCTCGCCAGCGGCAAGTACGCTGGCTGGATCACAGCAGCGTGGGGCCCGATCTTCTTGCAAGGTACGGCTGCTGACACGTCGGGCAAATGGCGTGCAGCTACGATTCCGCAGTGGAAGGCCGGCGACGATGTCTCCGGAAACTGGGGCGGATCATCGGATGCTGTGCTGAAGACCACGAAGAACCCGATAGCGGCTTATGAGCTGGCGAAATGGATCAACAACGATAAATCGTCGACGATGGAATTCGCGACCAAGCAGTTCCTGTTCCCACCGGCGAACAACGTATTGACCGACTCGGCCTTCCTTGATCAGAAGTCGGCCTTCTATGGCGGGCAGACCGTGAACAAGACGTTCGCCGAGATCTCGAAGACTGTTGACACGAAATTCCAGTGGCTGCCGTACATGGACTACGCATACTCGAGTTTCAACGACACGGTGGGTAAAGCGATCGCGGACAAGGGCGACCTCTCGGCCGGGTTGGACGCGTGGCAGAAGTCGCTCGTCTCATACGGCAAGCAACAGGGCTTCACCGTCAAATGACGTGGCGCGGGTGGCCCCGAATGCTGGGGTCGCCCGCCGGCACGCATCCGAACGCAAACGTCATCTGCCGCACGACGAAGGAGTTAGTACATGAGTAACACCACACTCGCTGTGGGCAGGGCGCCGACACGATCGCCGCACTCAGGAGGATCGCGTCGCGCGAGTTCGACCCGGCGGCATCAACACGTCGCTGCATACCTTTTCGTGCTGCCGTTCTTTGTCGTATTCCTCGCGATGCTCATAGTCCCACTGTTCTATTCGGGCTATCTCAGCTTCTTTCAGAGCAAACTGGTTGGCGGCATCAGCTTCGTCGGCTTTGACAACTATGTGAAGGCGTTCCTTGACCCGGCGTTTTTAGCCGGCGTCGGGCGGATGGCACTGTTCCTGATCGTCCAAGTGCCGATCATGCTCGGGCTCGCACTGTTCTTCGCCCTTGCGTTGGACAGCGGGCGAGTGCGAGGTAGCAGGGTTCTTCGCCTGCTGATTTTCGTGCCGTACGCGGTGCCAGGCGTCGTCGCCACGCTCATGTGGGGTTACCTGTATGGACAAGATTTCGGGCCAATCGCGCAAACCGTTCACTTGTTCGGCCTGAACGCGCCGAACTTGCTGTCCGAGGGCAACGTGCTTGGCTCGATGATGAACATCGTCACCTGGGAGTTCATCGGATACAACATGATCATCATGTACTCGGCGCTTCGCGCGATTCCTGCTGACCTTTTCGAGGCGGCCGAGATTGACGGAGCAAGCCAGTGGCGCGTTGCATGGAGCATTAAGATTCCGGCGATCAGGCCGGCGATTCTGCTGACGGTGATCTTTTCGATCATCGGGACCTTCCAGCTGTTCAACGAACCGAGCCTGTTGCATAACCTTGCGCCAAACGCGATCAACAATTCGTACACGCCGAACTACTACGCGTACAACGTCGCGTTCGTCAATCAAGACGTGAACTACGCCGCGGCGCTCGCGTTCATCCTCGGGATCGTCATCATGATCGTCTCGTACGTGGTGCAACTGACGACGCAAAGAAGGGAGCGTCTGGTATGAGCGCCCAGATCGTAGAGGCCGCGGATCTCGGGCGTCCAGCGTCAAAAACGACCGGCCGGCGAAAGCATTACCGGCCTGAGAAGCGCCGCAGTACCCCGCTGACGGTTGTGATGTGGCTGTGTGCGTTGTACTTCGTGCTTCCGTTGGTCTGGCTTGTCGTCGCGTCGACCAAGAACAACTCCGACCTCTTCTCGAGCTTCGGGTTCTGGTTCGGCAAACAGTTCAGTCTCTGGGAGAACCTGCACACTGTTTTCACAACACAGGGCGGGATTTTCACGAACTGGCTCGTAAACACGATCATTTACGCCGGCGTGAGTGCGATCGGCGCCTCATTGCTCGCGACGATGGCGGGCTATGCGTTTGCGAAGTACCGATTCCCAGGAGGAAAGCTGCTCTTCAGCGTCACGCTCGGTGCGATCATGATTCCGCTCACGGCGCTTGCGATTCCGACCTACCTTCTGTTCAGCTCGGCAGGGCTCACGAACACGCCACTGGCGGTCATCCTTCCGTCGCTTGTCAGTCCGTTCGGTGTGTTCCTGATGCGTGTCTACGCCGCGGATGCGATTCCGGACTCGCTCATCGAGGCGGCCCGAGTGGACGGTGCGGGAGAATTCCGCATCTTCTGGCAGGTCGGGTTGCGGCTTCTGGGCCCCGGGGTAATCACGGTGCTCCTGTTCGCGCTTGTCGCAACCTGGAACAACTACTTTCTGCCCCTGATCATGCTCAACTCGTCTGGCCTCTATCCCTTGACAGTCGGGCTCGCGCAGCTGCAGGCGGCGAGTGCGGCGGGCGGTGGCGCCCAAGCATTGTTCTCAACGGTGATCACGGGCTCTGTCGTCTCGATCGTTCCGCTGATCATCGCATTCCTGTATCTGCAGCGCTACTGGCAGACCGGGCTCGCTACCGGTGGCGTGAAAGGCTGACGAGCTGCCGGAGACGAAACGCGTGCGGCCCCTCGGGAAACCCGAGGGGCCGCACGCGCATGCGTGGTAGTCGGTCAGGATCAGGCGGAGGCGCTGTCCTTCTCGCCGACCACAACGGTGTTGTGCTCGGCACCACTTGTGACCGCGATCTTGCGCGGCTTTGCCTTCTCGCTGATCGGAATCGTCACGCTGAGCACGCCGTTCGTGTAGCTAGCGGCGATGTTCTCGGTATCGATGCCCTGCCCGAGGTTCAGCTGACGCAAGAACGAACCGCCATTGCGCTCGCGCGCCAGCCACTTGACTCCGTCTCCCGAGGTCAGAGTGCGCTCCGCACGAATGGACAGAAGCTGACCGTCCACGTCGATGTCGACGGAGCCCGGGTCGATGCCAGGCAGGTCTGCATTCAGAACATAGGTGTCGCCATCGCGATACAGGTCCATCGGCATCAGCCGTGGTCCCTGGCCGCGCTCGAAAAGCGCGCCGGCGACGCGATCCAGCTCACGGAATGGGTCAAAGTTCATTGCCATAGTTGTCATCTCCTTGTGTGCGCATCACGTGGATGCAACGTGGTTGTCAAGAGTTGAGTCGATGCGACTCAACTAACTACAAATTAGCACTCTCGGTGGCCGAGTGCTAAGCCATTCGTCTGCCCTGAGCGAACGACCCGGATGCGTCGAGCTCGCTCCGAGCGCATAATGGCGAAATGATCTCAAGTGAACTGGCTCGCCGTCTTCGGGAGGCAGGAGTGCGCTGGCATCCGGCATCCGGTGACGCATTCCGCATCGACTCAGGCGAGTTCGACTCAGACGTTTTCACAGTGAGCGAGATGACCGTAGAACCGCACGAGTTCGACACGGGCACGATCCTCGGATTCAACGGCACGACGGAGTGGGCGCTCGACTCGGTCGCGATCGAAAACGCGCTGTGGCTGCCGAGGGAAGACCAGTTGCGGGAACTGCTTGGGGGTACTTTCGTCTCGCTGACACGCACGGATGATGGATATCGGGTGGCGACGGCTCGTGACGGGGTCGAGCGAACGTTCTCGGCGTCAGACCCGGCAGAGGCTTACGCTGCGGCGTTGCTGGCGCTGGTGGAGCTCGCGTCTGCTTCCGCGGACTGATCTCAGCTCACAGGTTGCGCGAATCAGCGCCGCATATCGTGGATGAATGCCGTTCCACCGCCCAACGCTGCCCAGGGTGCCCGTGTGGGCGTGGCGCGCCCTGATGGCGCAACTGAGTGCGCACGAGGTGCGGCACTTCAACGCTGAGCCGATCGAGTCGGTCGAGTACATGCTCGATATCGACTACGTGGGAGACGGTATCAGGGGCCACCGCCTCGACGTGTTGACACCGCGCGGAATGCAGAACGGCGGCCATCTGCTGCCCGTCTACGTCTATTTCCACGGCGGCGGCTGGACCTCTGGAGACAAGCTTCCGCTCACCAAGTACTGCGCAAGCCAAGCGGCGGGCGGCATGGTCGTGGTGAACGTGAACTATCGGATGGCCGGCCAGTTCCACATGAAGCACATGCTGCATGACGGGAACGCCGCGCTCGCCTGGGTGCGATCGAACATAGCGGACTTCGGGGGAGACCCGCATAACCTGGTGCTCGCAGGCGACTCGGCCGGTGGGCAGATTGCCAGCCTTCTGGCCGCAATGACCAACCGGGCCGAACTGGCCGAACACTACGACGTGGTGCCTGCGTTGTCCAGGCAGAGCCTGAAGGGCGTCGTTCTGCACTGCGGCGCAGTCGATTTTTCGGTGATCTTCGAGCGCGGCTTCATCATGGGCCGTGGGTTCATCCGCATGTTGCTACCCGGGCGCGGAAAGGGCGAGTCGCTGGTGCGAGCATCCAGATGGCTTTCGCCGATCGAATGGCTCGATCGCGACTTCGCCCCGGTTCTCGTGACGACCAGTGAGCGCGACTTCTTCTACCGGGCCAACCTGAATTACGTCGCAGAACTGCGCTCGCACGGTGTGCACGTCGACACGGTGATCTTCGAAGGCGCCAGCCGGAACACCGAGCACACCTGGCAGCAGAACTACCGGTACCCAGAGTCGCAAGAGGTGTACAGGAACGTCAGGCAATTCGTGCATCGAGTCAGCAACGCACTGGTTTGACGAGTGGGGCGTCGTGCGTCGCGCTTGTTGAAGTTGACCTACACGGCAGGAGATGTGAGTATCGAGATGGCTGGTTTCAAGTGCCACCTCAACTGCATGAAGTCCTGGTGAAATTTGCACGATTCAGGTGCCGATTGACGCGGGCCGGAGTGTGCGCTCTCACAGAAAGACGCTGGTGGACCTTTCCCTGATCGTCGTGCTTGTCGTTGTACTCGCGCTTTTCTTCGACTTCACCAACGGCTTCCATGACACCGCGAATGCGATGGCGACACCCATCGCCACTGGCGCGATGCGACCGCGCGTGGCCGTTGCGCTTGCCGCCGTGCTCAACCTCGTCGGCGCGTTCATGTCGACCGAGGTGGCCAAGACCATCTCGGGCGGCATCATCAACGAGGGACCGAGCGGAATCAGCATCACACCCGAGATGATCTTCGCCGGTCTTGTCGGTGCGATCATCTGGAACATGGTGACCTGGCTGTTCGGGCTTCCATCCAGCTCGAGTCACGCGCTGTTCGGCGGCCTGATCGGTGCGGCGATCGTGGGTGCCGGGTTCGGATCCGTCGACTATCTCGTTCTCATCGACAAGGTGATTCTCCCTGCGTTGCTCGCACCGCTCATCGCCGGTGTTGTCGCATACCTGGCGACCAAGCTCGCCTATGTGATCACGCGCCGCTACGACGGTCAGCCGGATGGACGGGCAGGCTTCCGCTATGCGCAGATCTTCTCGTCCTCGCTCGTCGCCCTCGCGCACGGCACGAACGATGCGCAGAAGACAATGGGCGTCATCACGCTGGTGTTCATCTCGGCCGGGTTCCAAGCGCAGGGAACCGACCCGCAGTTCTGGGTAATCCTGGCGTGTGCCATCGCGATCGCCGCCGGTACGTACACGGGCGGATGGCGAATCATCCGCACCCTGGGCAAGGGCTTGACAGACGTGAAGCCAGCGCAGGGCTTCGCAGCAGAGACAAGCACGGCGGCGACAATCCTGGCTTCCTCGCATCTCGGATTCGCCCTGTCGACAACGCAGGTGGCATCCGGCTCCGTGGTCGGATCCGGCCTCGGCCGCCGCGGATCGTCTGTTCGATGGAAGACCGCGGGTCGCATCGGGGTGGGCTGGCTGCTTACGCTTCCGGCAGCCGCGATTGTCGGGGCGCTGTCTGCGTGGGCTGCGTCGCTTGGACCGCTCGGCATCCTCATCGACGCCGTCATCGGCGTCGCCGTGATCGTGGCGATCTTCATCATCTCTCAGCGGAACCGGGTCAGCAGCAAGACAGCTCTCGAGGGAGTGAACGAGGTCGCCGAGTCCGGTCGGGTCGTGAGGATCAAGAAGGTCAAACCGAAGAAGTCGCCAACGAAGCGGAGCGCGGCATGATCAACTGGGTCTCGTTTTTCGTTGTCGCGTTCGCGGCCGTCGCATCCGCCTGCGTCGTTGTGGTCTCCTATTCGCTCGGGCTTCGTCTGCTGAGCACGGCGGGCAAGACTCCGAACGTGGTTCCAGCCGAGTTCACCGACGCGATTACCGTGATCACACCGGCTGAGGCGGCTGCCGAAGCCAAGCGCATTCGCAAAGCGGCTAAACGCAACCCGCTCAGCACAGGTCAGAAGCGGCTGGCGTTGGCCGCGGCGTATGCGTGCTTTGTGATCTGCGGGGCGTGCGTTCTGTTCGGCATCTACCTGATCGTGCCGCAATTCCATCCCTGAGACGGGCTTGTCAGCCGATCATGCAGTGCCGCGGACCCGCGCGATCGCGTTCATCAGGTGGTACACCACGATCGCGGCGATCGTGCCAAGTGCGATGCCGTTGAACGACACGGCCCCCGCATTCCACGTGTAGTCGGCGATACCGACGATTAAGGCTGTCGCGGCCGTGAACTGGTTGGTTGGCCGAGAGAAGTCCACCTTGTTGTCGAGCCAGATTTTCACTCCGATGATGCCGATGAGCCCGTAGAGAGCCGTTGTCACGCCGCCGAGCACACCGGCCGGAATGGTGCTGATGACCGCCCCGACCTTCGGTGAGAGCGCAAGCAGGATGGCCACGATGCCCGCCACCCAGTACGCGGCAGTCGAATACACGCGTGTTGCCGCCATGACGCCGATGTTTTCGCCGTATGTGGTTGTTCCGGAACCGCCGCCGAAACCGGCCAGGATCGTGGCGAGGCCATCGGCAAGCAGCGCGCGTCCGGTGAGCCTGTTGACGTCACGATCTGTCATCTGCGCGACACCGCGAATGTGTCCGACATTCTCGGCGATCAGCACGAGCACGACAGGCAGGAACGCGGGAAGGATGCCCCACGTCGCGCCAGGGTCGGCGAACGGGTTGGCCGGAAGCGTAAACGTCGGAAGGCCGATCCACGCCGCGGCTGCGACCGAGGAGAAATCCACTTCGCCGAGCAGAACGGCCGCGACGTATCCGACGACGACACCGACGAAGATCGAGAGGCGTCCAAGCATCCCACGAAACATGACGGTGCACAGGATGACAGCTGCCAGGGTGATCAACGCGGTCAGCGGAGCCTTCTCAAAGTTGCCCTTGGCCGCAGGTGCCAGATTGAACCCGATCAACGCGACGATGGCGCCTGCCACAACAGGCGGCATGAGCGTGTCGATCCACCCGGTGCCGGTCAGTTGCACGACCAACCCGACGATCGCCAGCAGCACGCCGACCGCGAGGATGCCGAACAGGGCGCTTCCCATGGTGTGCGACGCGGTTGCCGCCGTGATTGGCGCGATGAACGCGAACGAAGAGCCCAGATAACTCGGCAGCTTGTTGCCGGTGATCAGCAGGAAGAGCAGTGTGCCGATGCCGGAGAAAAGCAACGTTGTGCTTGGCGGAAAATGCGTAAGCAATGGCACAAGGAACGTAGCGCCGAACATTGCGACGACGTGCTGTGCCCCGATGCCGATCGTGCGCGGCCAGCTCAGGCGTTCCTCGGGGGCGACGACGGTTTTCGCGTCGATGGTCTTACCATCCCCGTGCAGCGTCCAGGGCAGCGGCATAGTGACTCGTTTCTTTCGCGAGATGATCCTCTGCCGCGGCGCGGACAGGGCTGAACGAGATCGTAGCGGAGCGCGAGGCGCGAGTGCGGCATCACCACATCTCGAGATTGCCAAGTTAGGTACGCCTAACCTAAGCTGGGCGAGGCGCGCGACGTGCGATTGTCGTCGCAGCAGCCCATCCACGACGAAAGGCACCGAGTGACTTCTGCACGCCCTAGCACCTCTTCAACCCGTACTCGCGCGGCCTATGCCCGCGGTGCCCGCGCCGTCGTCGCGCTCGCCATCGGGGCCGCGCTGGCGATCAGCGCATCCGGATGTGCGTCGTCTGTGTCGAAGCAGCAGAACGCGGCCTCTTCCGGGGCCTTTCCTGTGACGATCGAACAGACGCAAGGAGCAGTCACGATCCGGCAACAGCCCAAACGGGTCGTGACGCTTGGCTGGGGATCGACGGATGCGGCCATCGCACTCGGAACGATCCCCGTCGGTGCGGAGAAGTCGTCATGGGGCGGCGAGAAGAACGGCCAGTATCCGTGGATCGTCAAGGCGGTGAAGGATGCCGGAGGCACGCTGCCCCAGATGGTCACCATGTATCCGGAGCTGGATATGAAGAAAGTCGTCTCGTTGAAGCCGGACCTCATCCTGGCCCCGTACTCCGGACTGACGAACGCTCAGTACAAGCAACTGTCGCAGTTGGCGCCGACCGTTTCGTTCCCAGGAAAGTCGTGGGGGACCAGCTGGCAACAAGCAATCACGATTTCTGGCAAGGCCCTTGGCAAGCAGAAGCAAGCGGCGAGCATCGTCGCGAACATCAAAGACCGGTTCGCGGCGGAAGCGAAGGCGAATCCCGAGTTTGCAGGAAAATCGATCGCATACCTGTATGCAAGTCAGCCAGGAACGCTCGGTGTCTATCAGCCAGGGGATTCTCGCGTGGACTATCTGCGCTATCTCGGCTTCGCAGACGACCCGACCATGACCGCACTGCCTGAAACGGCGCAGCATTACTCCGAGATCGGAATGGAATCGGCGAACAAGCTTGATAAGACAGACGTGGTTCTCGCCTGGTTCAACAGCGCTGACAACAAAAAGGAGGTCGAGGCGCAACCGCTGTACGCGCAGATTCCAGCCGTGAAGCGCGGGTCGTACGTTCCGATGGCGGAACCGACGGTGGCGATGGCTCGCACGCTGATTACCCCGTACACGCTGGATTATGCGTTGAAGGGGTACGTCAAGGAGCTCAAGGCGGCGGTGGCGAAGATCGACGCCGGCAAGTGACCGGACGGCAGCACGGTTGGTGACGGCACGGATGGTTACAGCACGGTCGGATACAACACAGTCAGCTACAGCACGGTCAGGCGATGCCAGCCGGGCGCGGTCGGATGCCGGTGCACCGGCCAGCCGCGCATCCGTCGGTCGGCGCAGCGCAGCCGTGGTCGCGTTCGTGCTCGTCGCGGCCATCGCGGTCGCCTTGAGCCTTGCGATCGGCAGTCACGCCCTGTCGCCGGCCGAAGTGTGGCGTGCGTTGACCCACCCGGACGGATCGTATGCAACAACGGTGGTCGACAGCAGAATTCCGCGAACGATACTCGGTGTCATCTGCGGCGGCAGCCTGGCGGTTGCTGGGGTCGTCATGCAGGGCATCACCCGCAACCCGCTCGGCGATCCGAGCCTGCTCGGTGTGAACGCGGGGGCGACCGCGGCGATGGCGACGGCCGGGCTGCTGGGAACGACAGCGACAGTGGTCTCGCCATACGTTGCTCTGCCGGGTGCGCTCATCGCCGCGCTGTTCGCGTACACACTCGGCGGCGGTGGGCGCGCACGCACTGGCAGCGCGCGCCTCGTGCTGGCGGGTGCGGTGATCACAGCTCTCGGAGTGGCGTACGTGCAGGCGGTGAGCCTCGTCAGGCCGGACGTGTTCAACTCGATCCGGTTCTGGCAGGTCGGCTCGATTGCCGGGCGTGGTGCGGATGTGATCACCGCCGTTCTGCCCGTGATCATCGTCGGATTCGTGGTCGCCGCTCTGATCGTGCCAGCGCTCAACGTGCTGGCGCTCGGTGACGAGGCGGCTCTCGCCCTCGGTGCCAGGGTGAGCGTGGTGAAGTTCGCCGGCCTGGCCGCGACAACGCTGTTGTGCGCCGGCGCTACTGCCGCGGCAGGGCCGATTATGTTCGTCGGGTTGGCAGTGCCCCATCTCACGCGGTCAATCGTTGGCAGCGATCATCGGTTGGTCATGCCGATGTCATTTTTCGGCGGCATCGCGCTCGTGCTGCTGTGCGACGTTGCCGGTCGCGTCGTTCTCGCACCGAACGAGGTGATGGCCGGGGTCATCACCTCGATCATTGGCGCACCCGTTCTTGTTCTCGCCGTGCGACGGATGCGCGGCCTCGGATGACGACACAGAGAACGTGGCGTGTCGGCACCGCGCGAGTGCGCATCCACGCCAGAGGAATGCGGTACGGACTGATCGTCGCTGCCGTCATCGTGACGACCGCGGTGCTGACATTCACGGTGGGGCCGGCTGCGATTGCCCCGACGGATCTTCCTGCAGCGCTCGTTGGCAGCGGTTCAACCATCGACTCGTACGTGGTCGGAGTGCTTCTCGGCCCACGGCTGATCACCGGGATCTTCGCAGGCATGCTGCTCGGCGTCTCTGGAACGCTCGTGCAAACCCTCACGCGCAACCCGCTCGGCAGTCCAGACGTGATCGGCATCAGCGCCGGGGCAGGCGCCGGTGCAGCCGCAGCCGCCATGTTCGGCCGCGGCAGCATCCCAACGCCACTCGGCGCGGTTGCTGGCGCCGGCGTCGCCGTGCTTGTCCTGCTGATCGCAACACGGGGCAGGCTGTCGTCTCCGAACCGCATCATCATCGCCGGGGTCGGCATCAGCGCATTCGGCGTTGCAATCAGTTATTTCGCGTTGACGATGTTCCAGCAACAGGATGCTGCGGCGCTCGCCGCCTACATCGTCGGCTCACTCGAGGCAAAGGACTGGACGACCGCGTTGTCGGCGGTCGCCGGCGTCGTCGTGCTTCTGCCTATCTCGATCGCGCTGTCACGACGGCTCTCACTGCTCGAGCTCGGCGACGAACTCGCCGAGGCGCTGGGCACGAGTGTCGCACGCACCCGCACCCTGGCACTGCTCGTCGCCATCGCGTGCGCTGCGGTGGCTGTCGGCGCTGTCGGGCCGATCGCGTTCGTGGCCCTGTCCGCGCCGCAGATCGCCAAACGATTCGCCGGAACCTCGGGTGCGGCTGTTGTGATCTCGGCAGTGACCGGTGGCGCCATCATCGCACTGGCCGACCTGCTCGTTCAGCAGTTGCCGGTGATTTTGCCTGTCGGGGTTCTTACCGCGTTCATCGGCGCCATTTATCTCGGCTTCGTGCTTGCCGCCGAGTGGAAGAAGGGAACGGTCGGATGAGTGCACGCTTGACCGCCACGAATCTCACGCTGGCTTATGGCAACCGCACGGTCGTGCAGGGGCTGAACCTGCACATTCCCGACGGCGAGTTCACCGTGATCATCGGCCCGAACGGCTGCGGCAAGTCCACCCTTTTGAAGGCGCTGTCCAGAACGCTACGTCCGGCGGCAGGACATGTGATGCTCGACGGAAGACCGATCACCTCGTATCGGAGCAAGGAGGTAGCACGCGAACTCGCGCTCCTGCCGCAGACTCCGATCGCACCCGACACCATCACGGTTCGCGACCTCATCGCCCGCGGCCGGTTCCCGCACACAACCCTGCTGCGTCAGTGGAGCGCATCCGACGAGCGAGCACTGCAGTCCGCGATGGATGAGACCGAGACGACCGAGCTGGCAGACCGGCCCGTTTCCGAGCTGTCAGGTGGTCAGCGGCAGCGCGTCTGGCTGGCAGTCGTGCTTGCCCAGCAGACCCAAATCGTGCTGTTGGATGAGCCCACCACATTTCTGGATATCGGCTATCAGTACGAGGTGCTCGAACTGTGCTCCGCTCTACAGAACTCGGGCCGCACGTTCGTCGCCGTGCTGCACGACCTGAATCAGGCCGCGCGGTTCGCCACCAATTTGATCGTGATGGCAGATGGCGCGGTCGTCGCTGCCGGGCATCCGAATGATGTGATGACCGAAGCCACAGTGTCGTCAGTGTTCGGCCTGAACTGCCGCGTGATCGACGACCCGGAAACAGGCAGCCCGCTGGTCGTGCCGCGCGTGCGCACCCCGGAAGGCTGATCAGGGGTACGCGGGCGAAAACCAGGAAAAGTGGCTTCGGTGGTCGCCTAGCTGCTCGCGCAGCGGGCCGCGTATCGAGACCCGGCAAGCTGATCGGTGGTTCCGGACTATAGGCGGGGTTGCGGGGTCTCGATACGCTCGCTGGCGCTCGCTACTCGACCACCGGGGTGGGGGATTTCGGTGGTCGAGTAGCTGCTCGCGCAGCGAGCCGCGTATCGAGAACTCGCAAGCTGATCTTTGGTTCCGGACCGTAGGCGGGTTACGAGGTCGATACGCTCGCCCTTCGACAAGCTCAGGGACCGACGCTCGCTACTCGACCACCGACATCCAACTGGCACTCATATGGATGGCCACTCCAGGAATTAATCGGGGGATACCCCGATAGCGCTTCGCCGGCTGCCCGACTTGACTGGATGCGACGCGCAAACCTCGCGTCTCGCATAAGGAGTAGAAATCATGACCACCTTCCAGCCAGGCACAGCGCAAGCTGCTGGCAGCACCGTTCATTCACAGGCCGAGAGCAAGACGTTGAGCGTCGCAAGTCTCGTGCTCGGTCTCGTATCGATCGTGGCCGGATGGACATTCTTCGCGCCGATCGCCGGCCTCGTATGTGGCATCATGGCGCTCGGTCGTGAACCGGCAAGTCGCACCATGGCGGTCTGGGGCATCGTGCTGAACATCGTCATGCTGGCAGGCACGTTGATCGTCGGCATCATCATCGCAACGCTCGGGCTTGCCTTCCTGCCCTTCGCCTTCCTCTGACGCTGGCACGCGGAGAGCTGTATTGCCGGGTATCGGGGCGATAGCGGAGATCTAGGATTGCAGCTATGAGCTCGGCTGATATTCCCGGCATCGTCGCCGGCCTGCGCGAACGGTTCGACTCCGGCGGCACGAAACCGCGTGCGTGGCGAGTGCGCCAGTTGAGGGCACTTCGATCGATGCTCACCGAGAACGCGAGCGAGTTCGAGAACGCCCTCGGTGCCGACCTTGGCAAGAACTCCACCGAGTCTCAGCTGGTCGAGATCGGCTTTGTCATCGGCGAGATCGACTTCACGCTGAAGCATCTGCGCGCGTGGTTGAAGCCGCGCCCGGTAGGCGTCCCAGGCGCGGTTATGCCTGCGCGGGCATCCGTCGTTCGTGAACCGCTCGGCGTCGTACTGGTGATCGCGCCATGGAACTATCCAGTGCAATTGCTGCTCACGCCGTTGGTGGGAGCGCTCGCAGCCGGCAATGCCGTTGTGTTGAAGCCGAGCGAGCTGGCGCCTGTGACGTCCGCGGCCATGGCGCGCCTGATACCGAACTACCTCGATCAGCGGGCGGTCGCGGTGGTTGAAGGGGCCGTCGACGAGACGACCGCGCTTCTTGCCGAAGAATTCGACCACATTTTCTACACCGGAAACGCACGGGTTGGCCGAATCGTGCTGGAAGCGGCGGCCAAGCACCTCACACCGACCACTCTCGAACTCGGTGGAAAGTCGCCTGTCTATGTCGACGACACTGTCGACCTCGAGGCAGCAGCACGGCGCATTGCATGGGGCAAATACATGAACGCGGGCCAGACCTGTGTTGCCCCCGACTACCTTTTGGCGACCGCGGATGTCGCGGCGCGGCTCGAGCCATTGCTCGAAGCGGCGATCCGCGAGCAGTACGGCGCGGACCCGCACACCAGCCCAGACTACGGACGCATCGTGAACGCCAACCAGTTCGACCGTCTCATCGGCTTGCTCGAGGGCGGGCGCCTTCGCACGGGAGGAGCATCCGATACGAACGACCGGTACATCGCGCCAGCGATTATCGGCGACGTCGACAGGAACTCTGCGGTAATGCAGCAGGAGATCTTCGGCCCGATTCTGCCGATCGTGACCGTGACAGGGCTGGATGACGCGATCGAATTCATCCGAGCCGGCGACAAGCCGCTGTCGCTGTACGTTTTCAGCTCGTCGGATGCTGTGCGTCGCCGTTTTCTCAGAGACACCAGTTCGGGAGCCGTCGCGTTCGGCATCCCGGCGGCGCACCTGATCGTGCCCGGCCTGCCGTTCGGCGGGGTCGGGGCCAGCGGAATGGGCGCGTACCACGGCGAGCATTCCATCGCCACGTTCAGCCACGACAAGGCGGTGTTGTCCAAGCCCCTTGCGCCTGACACCATGCGGTTGGTGTATCCGCCGTACACGGCGAAAAAGGACCGCTTCATCCGCGGCATCCTGCGCAAGTTGGGTTAGGTCTGCGCCGAAGGTAGAGTCGAAGTGTCAGGAGCCACAAGCACAACGACAACGCAATGGAGCACCCCGATTGAACACCCCACACCCGGTTTTGCCCACCACGACCAACCCGATCATCCCCGATCCATCCAGCGCCGACGACATACGAATCGAGTCGGACTCGCTCGGCACTCGAGAGATACCCGCTGAGGCATATTGGGGCGTGCACACCTCACGAGCGGTCGAGAACTTTCCGATCGCCAAGCGCCCGATCTCGGTGTATCCGGAGTTGATCGTGGCGTTCGCAAGCGTGAAACAGGCAGCCGCGCGGGCCAACGCCGAACTGGGCGATCTCGAGCAGGCAAAGGCCGATCTGATCGACCGCGCGTGCCAGGAGATCATCGACGGCGCTTTGCACGATCAGTTTGTCGTCGGTGTCATTCAGGGTGGCGCAGGCACATCGACGAACATGAACGTCAACGAGGTGGTTGCCAACCGGGCGCTCGAGTTGGGTGGGCATGCCAAGGGTGAATACCAGTTCATGCATCCGATCGACGATGTGAATCGGTCGCAGAGCACGAATGACACGTATCCGACCGCGCTGAAGATTGCACTGTTGTTTTCGCTGAAGCGGATGCTCGAACAGCTCTGGTTGCTTCGTGAGTCGTTCGCGCACAAGGCGGAAGAGTTCGCACACGTGCTGAAGGTGGGCCGCACCCAGTTGCAGGATGCTGTGCCGATGACGCTCGGGCAGGAGTTCCACGGGTACGCGACGACGCTGTCCGAGGATCACGCGCGCTTGAAGGAGACGGTGTGGCTGCTGTCTGAGATCAACCTGGGCGCGACGGCGATCGGCACAGGCATCACGGCCGATCCCAAATATGCAGCCGTCGTTTGCCGGCATCTGAACGAGATCACCGGGCTCGAGTTGGAGACGGCGCCCGACCTGATCGAGTCGACCAGCGACGCAGGAGCGTTCATGTCGTTCAGTGCTGCACTGAAGCGCAGTGCGATCAAGTTGTCGAAGATCTGCAACGATCTTCGGCTGCTCTCCAGTGGCCCGCAGGCCGGGTTCGGGGAGATCAATCTGCCGCCCATGCAGGCTGGGTCGTCCATCATGCCTGGGAAGGTGAATCCGGTGATCCCCGAGGTCGTCAACCAGGTGGCGTTTTCTGTCGCGGGCGCGGATGTGACGGTGACGATGGCGGCAGAGGCCGGCCAACTGCAGTTGAACGCGTTCGAGCCGGTGATCGCGCACTCGCTGCTGCAGTCGATCACCTGGATGTCTCAGGCGTTCATGACGTTGCGGGTGAATTGCATCGACGGCATCACGGCGAACGAGGAGCGCCTGGAGACGATGGTGGGCTCATCTGTCGGCGTGATTACGGCGTTGACACCGTACATCGGTTATGCCGCCGCGGCGGCTCTGGCCAAAACGGCGCTATTGACGGGAGGCAACGTCGCCGATCTTGTTGTCGAGGCCAAGCTGATGAGCAGGGATGACGTCACCAAGCTGCTTTCGCCCGCCCGCCTGAGTGGGCTGGAGACGAAAACGATGTCGATTCCGATCATCGGTGAAACAAACCTTTAGCGTGTGCAACCACCGACTGTGCAGCCACTGACGGTGCCTGGCGATAAATTGGACCGGTGACCAGCAACGACTGTGACGTGCCAGTGCGTGGAGCCGATGACGCACGGTGGCGCACCGATGCAGCCGTCGCCGCCCGGCTCGACGCAGCTCTCATCGATCTGGACTGGTCGCGCCTGCCAGACGGTGCCGTGCGAAGTGAGTTCGATGCGCCGAGTGGACTGCTGGCCACCTTCTCGCTCGGCGACCCGACGCATCCGCGAGTCGTGCTCGTACCCGGCGCGACAGGATCGAAAGAGGACTTCATCCTGCTCGCGCCTCTTCTGGTATCTGCGGGCTACTTCGTGCAGAGTTACGACCTTGCCGGGCAATACGAGTCCGCGGCCGCAGGTCCTGCAGCGTCGCAAGGCCATTACGAGTACGGGCTGTTCGTCGCCGATCTGACCGCATTCCTCGAGGCTGGCGCTCCTGCCCACCTGCTCGGCTATTCGTTCGCGGGCATCGTTGCCGAACTCGTGCTGAAGGCAAGGCCGGAACTGGTCGTGAGCTTGACGCTGCTGACGACGCCCCCGCTTTCCGGCGAGTCGTTTCGCGGGGTGCGCTGGATCGGCCCATTCAGCGCGCTGGTTGGCGCGCACACCATCGCATCGTTGATGATCTGGGGCATCGTCACCAACAAGAATCGGGTAGGACCGCAGCGTCTTGCGTTCGTCCAGGAACGGTTCAAACTGACCAGCCGCCGGAGCGTCGATGACATCATGCGGCTGATGAAACGAACGCCCGATCTGAGAGCGACACTGCGGATGGCGGATATCCCAATCCTGGTCGTCGTCGGAAGCCACGACCTGTGGCCGCTGCGGCTGCATGCCAGGTTCGCCGAACAGATCGGCGCGCGTCTCGCCGTGTACAAGACCGGCCACAGTCCGTGTGAGACCGCTCCTCACCAGCTTGCCGCCGACATGCTTCGCCTGTTCGAACGCGCCGGCTAGTTGTCGATCACGCGCTCGCTCGGCGCGAGTCGGACCAGCGTGCCGGCAGCGCTGCGGCCCTACGCCTCACCGGCAAGGCGCTCTGGCCCGTGCCCATGCTTGAGTGCGGCTCTGGCCGCCCGGCGGCGCCATGGCGTCTGCTCCGGCCAGTGCATCCGCAGGGTGATGAACGCCCAGTTCAGGCGGCGCCCGAATCCGCGCCAGGTCGCGAATGGTCTGGCTGAGATGCCGACGCGAAGTGTCTCGTCAAGTCGAACGTTGACGTCGAGTGGCAGATGCATGCTGAGGTCGAGGTCGTCGTGGATGTCGTGCAGGGCGCTGTGCACACTGCCGCGAACCCGCATCCACACATCTCGGCGCATGGCAAAATTCGAACCGAAAAGCGGGCTGTTGCCCAGCCAAATCGACATCGCCCAGAAGTAGCCGCCGATATAGAGGTTCCGACCAAGCATGGTGACGAGGCCGTTACCGTCGTAGAAGTCGCCCGGACCGGTCACGGCCCCAGTCTCAGGCGACGTCGCGAATTCCGCTTCGATGTGGGCCAGCCAGTCGACTGGGGGGCGAGAATCCGCATCGATGCGTGCAATGACATCCCCGCTCGCGGCGTCGTAACCTGCAGCAGCGGCGGGCCAGATGCCGGCAACCGGTTGGCGCACAACGCGCGCTCCAGCGGCCTCAGCAACGGCGACCGAGTCGTCTGCGCTACCGTTGTCAACGACGATGATCTCGTCGGCGGGCCGCAGCTGCTCCGCAATGCACTCGAGCGCCCGCTGCAACATGGCGGCGTCGTTCAGGACCGGAATCACAACAGTGATCGAGGTCAACCCCCGCACCTCCCGTTTTTGTGTGTCACGATCCTACGCGCGCGCGGATGCCTCCGGTCCCAGGCTAGGCTCGAAAAGTTCGCCTTTGGCCATCTGACAGGCACTACACCGGAAATACAGAAATTGAGCAGACAAGCATGACTCGACTCGACTCAGCGATCCAGCCCATCTTTGATCAGGTTTTGCGCCGCAATGCTGGCGAAGCCGAATTCCACCAGGCAGCGCGCGAGGTGTTCGAATCCCTCGGTCGAGTTATCGCCAAGCACCCCAGATACGCTGACGCCTTCATCCTGGAACGATTGTGCGAGCCTGAGCGGCAGATCATCTTCCGGGTTCCGTGGACGGACGACAACGGCGCGGTGCAGATCAATCGGGGATTCCGGGTTGAGTTCAACTCGGCACTCGGCCCGTACAAGGGCGGACTGCGGTTCCACCCATCAGTCACGCTTGGCACCGTCAAGTTCCTCGGGTTTGAGCAGATCTTCAAGAACGCGCTGACCGGGATGCCGATCGGCGGGGGCAAGGGCGGAAGCGACTTCGATCCGAAGGGCAAGTCCGACGCCGAAGTCATGCGGTTCTGCCAGTCGTTCATGACCGAGTTGTACCGGCACATCGGCGAATATCGTGACGTGCCTGCGGGAGACATCGGTGTCGGCGGCCGTGAGATCGGCTACCTGTTCGGCCAGTACAAGCGAGTGACCGGCCGTTACGAGTCCGGCGTGCTGACCGGCAAGGGAATCGGCTGGGGCGGATCCCTCGTGCGCACCGAGGCGACAGGATACGGAACGGTGTTCTTCGCGCAGCAGATGCTCGAAACCCGTCGCAGCAGTTTCGACGGGGCACGAGTTCTCGTCTCCGGCTCTGGCAACGTGGCACTGTACGCCATCGAAAAGGTGCAGCAGCTGGGCGGCGTCGTCGTGGCCTGCTCGGACTCGAGCGGAGTCGTATACGACAAAGACGGCGTGGATGTCGAACTGCTGCACGACATCAAAGAGGTGCGGCGCGCGCGCCTGAGCGAATATGCCGCAGAGCGCGGCAGCGCATCCGAATACCGCGAAGGCGGCAACATCTGGAGCATCGCAGCCGAGACGAAGATCGATGTTGCGCTTCCGTGCGCGACGCAGAACGAGCTCGATGAAGCAGACGCGCGGTTGCTCGTTGAGCATGGCGTGATCGCAGTTGCCGAAGGCGCCAACATGCCGTCGACCCCGGATGCCGTGCACGTGTTCGCCGAGGCGGGCGTGTTGTTCGCGCCGGGGAAAGCTGCGAACGCAGGTGGCGTTGCCACCTCCGCGCTTGAGATGCAGCAGAATGCGTCGCGCGATTCGTGGAGCTTTGAACACACCGAGGAGCGTCTCGCGGAGATCATGCAGGGCATCCACGAGTCGTGTGCGAACACGGCGGAAGAGTATGGCGAGCCAGGCAACTACGTGCTCGGGGCGAACATCGCAGGCTTCACGCGCGTCGCGGATGCCATGCTCGCCCAGGGACTCATCTAGGCGCTGGGAAATATGGACGCGATCGACGCACTGCGTCGCCAGCTCGGAAGTGCCATGAGCGTTGAGCCGGCCGCACTTGAGGCAGTGCGATCGGACCGGTCGGGTCGCAACTCCGACGCGGCCCCACTCGCGCTCGTGAACGCGCGAACGATCGCTGACGTTCAAGCAACGCTCACCGTGGCAAGCGAACACAACATCCCGGTCGTGCCGCGCGGTGCAGGAACAGGTCTTGCAGGAGGCGCGAACGGTGCGGCTGGCACCATCGTGCTCAGCCTCGCCGGCATGAATCGCATCCTCGAGATCGCCCCTGACGACGAACTCGCTGTCGTGGAAGCTGGGGTGATCAACGGGGACCTCAACGCTGCCCTCGCGCCGCATGGTCTCTGGTTCGCTCCCGATCCGGCAAGCCGGGCAATCTCGTCGGTCGGCGGCAATATCGCAACCAACGCTGGAGGGCTGCTCTGCGCGAAATACGGTGTGACGCGCGAGGCGGTGCTCGGGCTGACCGTTGTCTTGGCCGACGGACGAGTTCTTCGCACAGGACGCCGCACCGTCAAAGGGGTAACCGGCTACGACCTCAACTCTCTGTTCGTCGGCTCAGAGGGCACACTCGGCGTGATCGTGGATGCGACGGTGCGCGTTCTTCCGATCGTCGACGGCGAGACGGTGACAATCGGGGCGATCTTTCCCGATGTGGAGTCCGCGGCCGCCGCATCCGCTGCTATCACCGCGGCGAGGCTGCGCCCTGCTGTCATGGAACTGCTCGACGCGGCTTCCCTTGCCGCCGTGGAAGCCTACGTCGGTGCTGAAGAGATGCGCGCGACTGTGGGCGTCACGCACGGCGGAAGCTATCTCTTGGTGCAGTTTGACGGAGGACCTGCCGAGTCGGTCACCGCGCGGGCCGTCGAGTGCATCGAGACGTCTGGCGGCAAGGCGACGGCCACAACCGACAAGACCGCTGGCGATCGGTTGATCGCAGTGCGTCGTGCGATGCATCCGGCACTCGCGGCCGCAGGTGAGGTGCTCATCGAAGATGTCGCTGTGCCTCGCTCGAAGCTGCCTGAAATGTTCGCGGCGATTGTGCAGATTTCGGGCCGATACAACGTTTCCATCCCGACGGTCGCTCATGCCGGGGACGGAAATCTTCACCCGAATTTCGTCTTCACCGAAGCCGAACCGCCTCGACGCGTCTGGCAGGCGGCGGATGAACTGTTCCGCACGGCTTTGATGCTTGGCGGGACTCTCACCGGCGAGCACGGCGTCGGCGTCCTCAAACGTCGATGGTTGCGCGATGAGCTCGGCGATGACTCGTATGAGCTCCAACGCCAGCTGAAGGCCGTGTTCGACCCGGCAGGAATCTTGAATCCGGCGGCAATGTTCTCGCCTGGTGAGTGATGCGTCCTCTAACGTGAGTGCATGAGTTCCGCTTCTGGACCGCCGACTTCGGCGCACTCGAACGCACACACGGTTGCGCCGGCGCCTGGCCCGGCCAGGCCGGTATGGCACCGCGCCGATCAGCCTCAACCTCTGGCAGCGAGCACGTCGACACGAGTGCTCGCCGTCATCGGTCTGATCGTGCTGTCACTTGTTGTGCTGATCGTTCTTGCCTATCTCGGTGTCGCGCTCGGCGGAGCCGCGGTCATCGGGTGCGGCATTCTCGCGCTGATTCCGCTCGGGTTTGTCGTGGCAGCAGTGTTTTGGATTGACCGCTGGGAACCCGAACCTCCTGCAGCGCGATGGTTCGCATTTCTCTGGGGCGCAGGCGCGGCGGTTGTCATCGCGCTGCTGGTCGACCTCGGAACACAGGTGTCGCACTACCTGGATGGGACACCGCCGCCGAGCGAATTCTTTCAGTCGGTCGTTCAGGCGCCGCTCGTCGAGGAGAGCGCAAAAGGACTTGGCGTGCTGATCCTGTTCCTTGTGCTGAAACGAACGTTCGACGGACCTGTCGACGGTGTCGTCTATGCGGCGCTGGTCGCCGGTGGATTCGCCTTCGTCGAGAACATCCTCTACTTCGGTGGTGCCCTGGCAGAAGGCGGAGGCTCCGAACTGGCGAGCACGTTCTTTTTGCGTGGCCTTCTCTCTCCGTTCGCGCACGTGATGTTCACCTCGTGCACTGGCCTCGCTCTTGGGCTCGCGGCACGCAAGCCTGGCGCGCTTCGGGCGGCGAGCCATCTGGTGGTCGGGTTGGCTGCAGCGATTTTTCTGCACGCGCTGTGGAACAGCGCCGCATACATCGCCGATGATTTCCTTGGCTACTACGTCGTCGTGCAGCTCCCGCTGTTCGCGCTCGCCGTCGTGCTAGTCGTTGCGCTCCGCCGGAGCGAAACACGGCTGACCAGGCTGCGATTGCAGGATTACGCCACCGCAGGATGGTTGAGCGCACACGACGTGACGCTTCTGGCCACACCGGCCGGGCGTCGCGGCGCGCTGGCGTGGGCCAAGACCAAGCAGGCAGGGGCCGTGCCTGTCATGAAGCGTTACATTCGCGATGCGACGCGTTTGGCGTATGCGCGCCAGCAGATCGTGAGCGGTCGCTACCGTGAGCAGGCGATTCGAGACGAGCGCTTGCTGCTTTCCGCGGTGACAGCCGATCGCGCTGCGCTGATCGCGCTCGGCTAGCGTTAAAAACTCGACGCCCGGTGGTGCGGCGATGCCTGCGACTCTCCCGGGCGACGAGTTGGCCTGTTAAAAGGTTGCCGTGCTTGCGCCAGTTTGGCAAGTGTGATTTTGACGCGCAGTTTTGACGCAGACCGCGCGAGCGGGTTGGATGGAACAATGACAGACCCACTGAACTCCAAGCCAGAGATCGATGCGCCGGACGGACCGGCATCCGACAAACTCGAAAGCGCCGACCTGGTCGTCGGGGCTGGAAAAGAGGCAGAACCCGGTGCGACCGTGAAGGTGCACTACCTCGGCGTCGACTACGACTCAGGCGAAGAGTTCGACTCGTCGTGGAGCAGGGGAGAGCCGATCTCCTTTCCGCTGCAGGGCCTCATCGCAGGCTGGCAAGAGGGAATCCCCGGCATGAAGGTGGGCGGTCGCCGCCGGCTGACGATTCCGCCTCACCTTGCATATGGCCAGGCGGGAAGCGGCCACCCGCTGGGTGGCAAGACCTTGATCTTCGTGATCGACCTGCTCGACGTGGCCTAACGGCTCAAGGCCGCCTGCTTGCAGACCGACCGACCTCACATTTCTGCCAGCTGTCTCGTCAGAGCAGTGACGCGCTGACGGAAGGAGTCATCGAAATCATGAACATCGGCGATGACGAGGCACCAAGCAGGATCGAACCTGCCCCTGACGAGATCATGGGCGAACGGCCCAGGCTGATGAGCCTCGCATACCGTTTGCTCGGCTCAGTGGCTGAGGCAGAGGATGTCACGCAAGAGGCCTTCACTCGCTGGTATGCGATGACCGTCGAACAACGACAGGCCATCGCGCAACCTGGCGCCTGGTTGACAACCGTCGCCAGCCGGATCTGTCTTGACGTGCTGGGCTCTGCACGCGCCCGTCGCGAGCGTTACGTTGGCGAATGGATCCCAGAACCGTTGCCAGAGTCCACCGATTGGCTCAATGGCCGAGCGGGCGGAGCGAGCGTAGATCCTGCAGACCGTGTCACGCTCGACGAGTCCATCAACATGGCGTTCCTTGTCGTGCTCGAATCGCTGACGCCGGCCGAACGTGTCGCGTTCATTTTGCACGACGTGTTCGCGTACCCGTTCGCGGAGGTCGCCGAAATCGTGGGGCGCACCCCGGCTGCCTGTCGTCAGCTGGCGACGTCTGCTCGTCGGCGCATCCAGGCATCCCGGGCCCCGCTGGTTCCGACAGCGCAGCAGGCCGGAATCGTGAGAGAGGTCAAGCGTGCGTGGGAGAACCACGACATCGCAGGCCTCGTGGCAGTTCTTGATCCGGCCGCGACCGCAACCGCTGACGGCGGCGGTATCGTCAGCGCATTGCGCGAGCCGCTTGAAGGCAGCGAGCAGATCGCGCGCGGGTTCGTTGAGATCGCACGCAGATTCGGCGGCTCGATGACAATCCGCGAGTGCGTGGTCAATGGCCAGCCCGGGCTGATGGCGGAGGGTGACGGCGAGATCATCGTTGTGATGGCGTTCGAGATCGTCGATGATCGAGTAAAGAACATTTGGGCGGTTCGGAACCCGCAGAAGCTGCGGGCGTGGATGGCGCGCTGAACGACAGCGTGCGCTGCGCTACGGCAAGGGCTCCAGCGCGTCGTAGTGCCTGAATGTGCGCTGGAATCGCACGAGCAGACCGACGACCACCATGATCGCGAGTCCGCCGAGTAACGGCGGCCACCACAGTGCCGCAACCGCGGTGACAACGCCGACATAGAGATCGCCGATGCGCGGGCCGCCGGTCACGACGACAGTGAAAACGCCCTGAATCCGTCCACGCATCGCATCTGGTGCCGCCGTCTGCAGGATCGTCTGCCGGAAGATCGAGCTGACATTATCGGCAGCGCCCGCCCCGGCAAGGAACGCGGACGCGAAGATCAACGCGAGCAGGTTCACGTGTTCGATCGACGCACTCACGGCATGGGCCGGACTCACCGCCGACAGCGCAAGTACGACACCGAACCCGAAAATGCACGCACCATAGACGACGATGGCACGCCCGATCGCGCGTCCCTGCATTCGCACGTGCCCGAGCCGACCGGAGAAGACGCTGCTCAGCAACGCACCGATGGCGTACGCCGCGGTCAAGATGCCAACGGTGACCGCACCGCCGCCGAGCAAGAGCACCCCTGCCGCGGGAAACAGCACACGAGGCTGGCCGAAGGTCATCGCGACGATGTCAACGATGAACGACATCCGAATGTTCGGTGCGCGTCGCAGGAATCGCATCCCTTCGACGATCGATCGGAACCCTGGCTTCTGCGCGTCGCCATCCGGAACGATCGCAGGAAGAGTCGCAATCCCCATGAACGCGAAGACGAACAGAACGACGTCGACACTGTACGTCCACCCGAACCCCACCCCGGCCACGAGCACGCCGGCCAGAGCGGGCCCGACAGTGACCATGACCCCGGCGCTGATTCCCCCAAGAGCAGAAGCAGCAGGCAGCAGTCTGGCGGGCAGCAGCCTGGGGAATATCGCGAATCTGGTGCTGCCGATCACGGTGGACGCCACCGCGTTCACGGTCGTCAGGAGATACAACGGCCAGACGATCTCGACCTGTAGCCAGGCGAGCAGGGCGATCGTCGCTGTCGATGACCACGCAACGATCGCTGCGATCAGCGCGATCTTCTTTCGATCAAACGAGTCGGCGAGCATTCCGCCATAAATTCCGAACACGACCATCGGAACCAGGGCGAACAGCGCGACGAACGAGACGGCAAGTGTTGATGCTGTGATGTCGTAAATCTGCAGCCCGATCGCCACGATCGTCATCTGCGAGCCGATGCCTGAGATGGCGCCGCCGATCCACAGACGTGCGAACGGCCGGCTTTCACGTAACGGGGTCAGGTCGGCGAACAGTGGCTTGCGAACGGGGGCGTCGGTTTCGACAGGTTCAGTCACTGGAGGTCTCGCATCGTATGCATGGCACGCCACAGAACATGGGCGAAAGAAAAAGAGGCAAGCGATCGGTGTTCGATCCCTCGCCTCTTCGCGTGTTCTAGAGACGCTACACCTGATCAATCAAGCGCGTGCCGTAATCGGTGCACGGTTCTAAGCTGGCGTCGTGAGCAGGAACGAACCCGATGCGGCCCTGGCGCACCGCGAAGCACCGGTCGTGACAACGGAATACGGACGCGTGGCCGGCGTGTATTCAGGCGGCGTTGCCGCGTTCAAAGGCATACCGTATGCAGCGCCCCCAGTTGGCCGACTGCGTTGGCGCTCGCCGCGTCCGCCCGAATCATGGGACGGCGCACTCGACGCATCACGATACGGTGCCATCGCACCGCAACCACGTGCCGCGATCTCGGGTGACCAGCCTCCCGTGACGAGCGAAGACTGCCTCACGCTGAACGTCTTCGCGCCGCCGGCTGCCGGCGATGACCTTCCGGTTATGGTGTGGATTCACGGTGGCGCGTACTACCTGGGATCGTCGGCGGATCCGATGTTCGACGGAACCGGACTGGCCGGCCGAGGCAACGTCGTCGTCGTCACACTGAACTACCGGATCGGCGCGCTCGGCTACCTCGACTTCAGCAGTTTCGCGACCAGTGACGAACCGTTTGAAAGCAATCTAGGGCAGCGCGACCAGTTGGCGGCACTCGAGTGGGTGCAGCGCAACATCCGAGTGTTCGGTGGTGACCCAACGTGCGTGACGGTGTTCGGCGAGTCTGCGGGCGGGGGAGCGATCACCACGTTGATGACGACGCCGCGGGCGGCCGATCTCTTCTGCGGCGCGATCGTCGAGAGCGCGCCGGCCGGCAGCGTCTACTCGCGGGAACGCGCACGCGGGTTCGCCGAACGATTCCTCGGCATCGTTGACGTATCGGCCAAGAACATCGGACGGTTGCGATCATTGCCCGTCGAGACGCTGACGGATGCGTGCGAAACGCTGGTGCAGAGCAACCCGCTTTCCAGCCCTGGCACGATCGCAGTCGCCCCCGTGGTCGACGGCGACCTTGTTCCCGATTACCCGTTGGACGCCTTTCAACGCGGCACGGCGCTACGGGTGCCGATGCTGATCGGCACCAACCGTCATGAGGCTCAGCTCTTCAAGCTCATGCGCTCGCCGATTCTCCCCACGACAGCGCGCGGGATCGACGCGATGGTCGAAAACCTGGGTCTGCAGGCGGCGCAAGCAATTCCGCGTGCGTATCGTCGATATCCGTCCCGCGCTGCCGCATTGCACATCTCGACGGACGCTGCGTTCAGGATGCCGAGCATCTGGGCCGCTGCTGCGCACAGCGGGTATGCCCCGACCTGGATGTACGAGTTCGACTACGTGCCGCCCGTGCTCAAAGCGCTCGGACTCGGCGCGGTCCACGGATCGGAATTGCCGTACGTGTGGGGCAACAAGCCGGGCAACCCCCTGGCAGCAGTGCCGCTCGGCGGCACGAAGTGGGCGGCGCAGATTGCCGACCGCATGCAATCTCGCTGGCTGGAATTCGCTCACACGCACGAACCGAATCCTGCGGGGGTGGAACCGTTCTGGCCCCGCTATGACACACAATCCCGCAGCACGCTGATGATCAATCGCACAGACAGGATCGTCGATGATCCCGGTTATACGCAACGACGCGTCTGGGGAGACGAGGTCATCGCGTTCCGCTAGCCCAGTTCGGCGCTGAGGATGCTTGTGAGCAGCTTGTGCAGTTGCCGGTCGCCAAGCGGCCGAAAATGTCCGGACGTCCTCAACAAAACATTGCGGGCGCCGGGCAGTCTGCTGCCATCGGGAATCTGCGGATCGAGCGGACCGAAGATTGATATCACTCGTTGATTCGCCTCGAGATTCGCGCCGAGATCGCGCACCGTCTGGTTCGTCGGCGAGAAATCTCGCAACACGCGCGTTGGTGCGTGTTTGGCATACCGTGATCCGGCGAACGGAGTCGTAATCGCGATCATCGAGCCGATCCGCGCCGAGGTGTCTGCAGCAACCATGAGCTGTTTGCCGATCAGTCCACCCTTGCTGTGCGCCACGATTGTCACGTTCCGAAGGTCGTGCTCCTCCAGATAGCGGCGAACGAGAACCGCCGAGTCCTCGATGCGGCCGCGATTGCGGTGAAGTGCCGCAACGAAGTGCACGGGTCTTCCGGTTGCTCGAATTGATGCGGCGAGTGGGTCGAGAAAGTGCGGAGATTCGTAAAC
>DATMTC010000425.1:0-8861 GCA_035565115.1 Microbacteriaceae bacterium
GTGAGGCGCTGAACGGGCGAGTGCTGTCCGTGGATCTTGAGATGCTGAGTTCGGCACTTGAGGGCGACGCCGGTCTTTCGTGGGGTGGATACGTCGACCTGCAGACAGGTGATGTGTACGACGAACAAATGCTTGACGATGACGACGAGATCGACGTGGAAGAGGACCCGGATCGTTGGCTCGAATTCTCGTCTCAGGGTTCACGCGACGGCTGGCGAGACATGGAGTCGTTCGCCGAGCGTCAGCATGATCCGGGGCTCCGAGAGCGCCTCGAACGCGCGATCGAGGGCAAGGGCGCCTTTCGCAGGTTCCGCGATCTGGTTCACGATGAGGGCATTGCCGAGCAGTGGTACGTCTTCTCGACAGACCGCCAAATAGGCCGAGCGCGCGCATTCCTCGCCAATCAAGGCATCCGGGTGCCCTGAAGCGGCGAGGAGCCACGAGAACACTCGGCTGACGAGCGCTGCGCCTACTCGTTGACGAGCAGCAACTCCTCAAGGGGCTTGCGGATGCGCGGGGCCACCTCGCGCTGACGCAGCGGCTCTGGGAGGGCCTCCGGCGAGGCGAGAACGCCGATCGCCGCCACGGAGACCGGCTCGAAGCGGTCGCCGATGTTGAATGCCTCACGCAGGCCGTCGGCTTCGAATCCACCCATCTGATGCACGTGGAGCCCGTCGTGGTGGGCTTGAACCGACAGGTGCGCGAGCGCTTGGCCGAGGTCGTACTTCGCCCACGGGCGCGGCTTGCCGTCGGCATCCGTCACCTCGGCAACCCCCACGATGAGTGCGCCGGCTGATGTCGCCCACACGCTGTTGAAACCCATCAGGTTGGCGACAATCGTGTCGAATGCGGCGCTGCCGCGGCGGGCGACGATGAAGCGCGAGGGTTGGGAGTTGCCTGCGGATGGCGCCCAGCGTGCTGCCTCGAGTGCTGCGGTGAGCTTCTGCTCGTCGAGCGCGGCTGATGCGTCGTAAGAGCGGGGACTCCAGCGTTCGGCGAGCACGTCGTTGATCGGCGTGCTGGTCTGTGCAGTGCGAGTCTGGGCGGCTGGAACAGGGTTTTCGGTGGTGAGCGACACGGGCTCTCTTTCCGGTGATAGCGATTGGTGGAGGGCGCCGTTGCCACTGCATGCAAACGCATGCACCATCGATGCTATTCCAAGTTTGAGAGCATTTCTGCAGCGCTGCAAAGTTACGCAACACGGCCACGCGCATTCCGCTGGCTACCGTGATCGAAATGTTAGCATTCACACTTTGCCAGCCGCCAGCACTGGCTGTCGCCAATGAATGCAGCGCAATCTGACTCTGATGTTCACTGTCTGACTCACCGCACGCGGCAGGCGCCCAATAAAAGTTCTTGGCAAATCAGAATTGTGAAGGCTAACATTGCGACGAACCGTCCGCAGCGGACGGTCGCAGTACTCGAGACATCACAAGAGTGTCTTTCTGAACAAGGAGGTTTAGGCATGAAGAAGAAGTTCATCATTTCGGCCGCGGCAGTTGTCGCGGCGGCAGGTCTGTTGCTGTCTGGCTGCTCCGGCACGAGCGCGTCCGGCGAATCCAAGAGCGGCGGGTCCGCCAAGCTGATCAAGGTCGGGTTCGCCCAAGAAGGCGCGGAGAGCGGATGGCGCACCGCCAACACCAAGTCACTCAAAGCCGCGTTCAGCAAGGCGAACGGATTCGATCTGACGTTCTCGGATGCGCAGCAGAAGCAAGAGAACCAGATTTCGGCGATCCGCAGCTTCATCACGCAAGGCGTCGACGCGATCGTGTTCGCGCCTGTCGTCGAGACGGGCTGGAACTCGGTGCTCAAGCAGGCCAAGCAGGCCGGGATCCCGGTGATCCTCGAAGACCGCGCCGTCGACGCATCCGCCCAGGATTTGTACACGGCGCGCGTCGGCGATGACTTCAAGAAGGAGGGCAACACGGCCGGACAGTGGGTCGCCAAGAACTTCAACGGCAAGCACGCCAACCTGGTCGTGCTCGAGGGCACGGCAGGCTCCAGCGCTGCCAACGACCGCACGACAGGGTTCAACGCGGCGATCAAGGGCACGGACATCAACGTTCTCGACTCGCAGGACGGCAACTTCACGCGGGCGGAGGGCAAGACCGTCATGGAGGGATTCCTGCAGAAGTACGGCGACAAGATCAACGTGCTGTTCGCGCAGAACGACGACATGGGGCTCGGCGCGCTCGACGCGATCAAGGCGGCGGGCCTGACACCTGGCAAAGACATCCAGATCGTCACGGTCGACGGCACGCACGACGGACTCACCGCCCTGGCAAACGGCGAGTTCAATTACGTGGTCGAGTGCAACCCTCTGCTCGGTGACATCGTGGCCAAGACGGTGAAGGATGTCGTCGCCGGCAAGTCGGTCGACAAGCTAACCCTCGCGAAAGACCTGGCGTTCGACCAGGAAGCCGCGAAGAAGGCACTTCCGACCCGCAAGTACTGAGGTTGCGCGCCCGGGCCGGTTCGACCGACCCGGGCGCACTTCGGTGCAGCCAGGCGAACGACCGCCGGGCAAAAACACTGGCCAGCGAACAAAGAGGTAGTGTATGACCGAGACCGATGTGGTCGCAGAACTGCGCGGCATCACCGTGGAGTTTCCTGGGGTGAAGGCCCTCGACGACGTGGACCTTGTGTTGCGCCGGGGCGAGGTGCACGCGCTCATGGGTGAGAACGGGGCAGGCAAGTCCACCCTGATCAAGGCGCTCACCGGCGTGTATCAGATCCACGCAGGATCGATCACGGTGACCGGGTCGCTTCGTCATTTCAACGGAACGGATGACGCGCAGTCCGCTGGAATCGCGACCGTCTATCAGGAGGTGAATCTCTGCGCCAACCTCACCGTCGGCGAGAATGTCATGCTCGGCCACGAGGTGCGCGGCAGGCTGGGCATCGACTGGAAAGCCACGCACGCACAGGCAAGTAACGTGCTCGCACGCCTCGACCTCGACATCGACCCACGCTCGATGCTCTCGTCGCATTCGATCGCGGTGCAGCAACTCGTGGCGATCGGTCGAGCAATGGTCATCGACAGCACGGTGCTCGTGCTCGACGAGCCAACATCCAGCCTGGACCGCGACGAGGTCGAACAGCTCTTCGGCGTGATGCGCGGCCTGCGCGAAGACGGCGTCTCGGTACTGTTCGTGTCGCACTTTCTCGACCAGATCTACGAGATCTGCGACCGCGTCACCGTGCTGCGCAACGGCCACCTTGAGGGCGAATATGCGGTCGCCGATCTGCCGCAGGTTGAGCTTGTCGCCAAGATGCTCGGCCGCGAACTCGCAGTGCTCGACTCGATCGCAGAGCGATCCGCGGATGCGTCGGTGCGGCACACAGGGACGCCATCCCTCGAAGCGCTCGCCGTTGGCCGCACAGGCGTCATCGAGCCTGTCGACCTCGAAATGTACAGCGGTGAGGTGGTCGGTGTCGCTGGGCTGCTCGGCTCTGGCCGAACAGAACTTGCCCGGCTGCTCTACGGCGCCGACCGCGCGGATACCGGGCACATCCGGGTGAATGGGACGGATGCGCGGCTGTCCAATCCGCGCGCGGCCGCATCACATCGCATTGCGTTCTCGTCAGAGGACAGACGCAAGGAAGGGATCGTCGGCGACCTGACCGTGCGCGAGAACCTGATCCTCGGCATGCAGGCCAAACGCGGCTGGATGCGCCCGATGAACAGAATGCAGCAGGACAAGATAGTCGCGGAGTACATCCAGGCGCTCGGCATTCGGCCTGCCGACCCCGAGACGCCGATCAGCAATCTGTCTGGCGGCAACCAGCAGAAGGTCCTGCTTGCCCGGTGGTTGGCGACGGCACCACAGATCCTCATTCTCGACGAACCGACACGAGGCATCGACGTTGGAGCGAAGGCCGAGATCCAGAAGCTGATCACGCAGCTCGCAGACGATGGAATGGCGGTGCTGTTCATCTCGTCAGAACTCGAAGAGGTCGTGCGGCTGTCACAGCGCATCTGCGTGATGCGCGACCGTGCAAAAATCGCTGAGGTGAGCGGTGAGTCCGTCGACGTCGACGACCTTGTCTCGCTGATCGCTCGTGAAGGGAAGGCATCATGACACGCCTCGTCCGCAATCGGCTGTTCTGGCCGGTTCTCGCACTGTTGCTGCTCATCGCGCTGAATACGGCATCCCGCCCGTCGTTTCTGAGCATCACCGTTCACGACGGCGCCCTCTATGGTTCGCTCATCGACGTTCTGCGCAACAGTGCCCAGCTGATGCTGGTGTCGGTCGGCATGATGCTCGTGATTGCGACCCGCGGGATCGACCTTTCTGTTGGTGCGCTTCTGTCGGTGTCAGGGGCTGTGACCCTGACATACATCGCAGGCTCACCTGACCCGTCGTCGATCGGCACCGTGCTCACCGGCATCACGATCGGGCTGGTCGTCACACTCGTTCTCGGGCTGTGGAACGGGTTTCTCGTCGCAGCGATCGGCATGCAGCCGATCATCGCGACCCTGGTGCTGATGCTCGCGGGCCGCGGCATAGCGATGCTGATCACTCAGGGTCAGATCACCACGATCCGCAGCACGCCTTACCAGTTCATCGCAACCGGTCATCTGCTCGGGCTGCCGTTCGCGCTGTACATCTCCGTCGCGGTCGTACTGGTCGTCGCGCTGCTCGTGCGGCGCACGGCGCTTGGCATGCTGATCGAGGCGGTCGGAATCAACCCAGAAGCCAGTCGGCTGGCCGGCGTGCGCTCCCGCGGCATCATCTGGGGAGTGTATGCCGTCAGCGGCCTGCTCGCCGGTGGCGCAGGCATCCTATACAGCTCGAACATCATGGCGGCGGATGCCAACAACGCCGGGCTGAACATCGAGCTCGACGCGATCCTCGCCGTTGTGATCGGGGGCACGTCTCTGATGGGCGGCAAGTTCTCGATCTCAGGAACGGTCGTCGGCGTGCTGATCCTGCAAACGCTGACCGCGACGATTACGTTCCTCGGAATCCCGCCTGCTGTCACCCCGGTGTTCAAGGCGGTCGTCGTGATCATCGTGTGTCTGCTGCAGTCGCCGAAGGCCCGCTCTCTCCTGATGGGCAGACGACAACGGCGACGGCGAGCATCCGGTCGACCGCAGCAGTCGGCCGCATCCCCTGCCGCATCCGTTCCAGCATCCGATGCAACTGATGCAACTCCCGAAACGGTGGTGTCCAGATGACGACCCAGATGACATCCCCGCCAGTTGCTCCTTCGACGAAACCTGCGTCGGTGCTGGCGACGGCTGGCGCACGCGTGTTCGGTGCCCGCTCCCGGCTCACATCGTGGGCGTCGGTTCTCGCGACAGTCGGCATGCTTGTGATCATGCTTGTTGCCGGGCAGGTGGCGTTCGGCAACTTCATCACCCCACGTCTGATCTCGTCGTTGTTCCTGAACAACGCGTTCCTGATCGTGCTCGCCGTCGGCATGACCTTCGTGATCCTCACCGGGGGAATCGACCTGTCGGTCGGCTCGGTGATCGCGTTCAGCGGCCTGCTCGGTGCGCAATTGCTCGCGCACGGCTGGCCGGCGGTCATCGTCATTCCCCTGATGGTGCTCTCCGGCACGCTCATCGGCGTGATCATCGGTGTGATGGTCGCCGTTTTCGACATCCAGCCGTTCATCGCATCCTTGGCAGGCATGTTCCTTGCACGCGGGCTGGCATACGTCGTCAGCCTGAAGTCGCTTCCCATCTCTGACGGCGCCGTCGACTGGCTGACATCGACCAGGTGGGCGATCGGCGACTGGAGCGTGACACCCGGCGTGGTGCTTGCGCTGCTCTTCGTAGCCATCGCATTCTGGGTGCTGCACTACACGCGGTTCGGTCGCACCGTGTATGCGATCGGCGGCAGTGCGCAGTCCGCGCGGTTGATGGGGCTTGCCGCAACGAGAACGACCTTCCTCGTCTACGTCGTCAGTGGCACGTGCGCCGGTTTCGCCGGTCTGATCTTCGCCTCGTACACCGGGTCGGGGAATCCGCTCGCCGGCCTCGGAATGGAGCTGGAGGCGATCGCGGCGGTCGTGATCGGCGGCACGATCCTGACCGGCGGCAGCGGATACGTGATCGGATCGCTCTTCGGCGTGCTCGTCTACGGCCTGATCGAGATTACGATCACCTACATGAGCGTCGACTCCTGGTGGACCTACATCGTGATCGGCGTTCTGTTGCTGTTGTTCGTCGTGTTCCAGCGCGCGCTTGGAGCACGGCGCCGGCGCACCTGATCGGCCCCGGTCGACAGACGCACATCGTGTGCTGCGGATGTCGCTAAGGTGGCACCGAAGAAGGTGGTGAGCACGCGATGACCAGGCAACCGGCACCCGTGCTCGAAGTGCGCGATCTCACCGTCGCGTTCCCCGGTCACGTCGCCCTGGATGCTGTCGATTTTCGGATGTTCCCTGGTGAGGTTCACGCCCTGCTCGGCGAGAACGGGGCAGGCAAATCCACGCTGATCAAGGCGATCACCGGTGCGCACGCTCCAGACGGTGGATCGATCACGCTCGACGGACGGGCCGTGGATTTCGCCGGACCATCAGACGCGCATCGCGCGGGCATTGCCGCCGTGTATCAAGAGATCGATCTGCTGCCGAATCTGTCGGTGGCCGAGAACGTCATGCTTGGGCACGAACCGCACAGGTTTGGCACGATCGACTGGCGTGCAACGCGCGAGCGGGCGGCGGATGCTCTTGCTCGCCTTGGCGTCGATGTGGATGTCGCAAGCCAACTCGGTCAGCACTCCCCCGCCGTTCAGCAACTGGTCGCCATCGCGCGCGTTGTGTCGATGGACGCGCGGGTTCTTGTTCTCGACGAGCCGACATCGAGTTTGGACAACGACGAGGTCACCGAGCTGTTCAGGGTCGTTCGCACGCTGACCGCGACCGGCGTTGCAGTGTTGTTCGTTTCGCACTTCATCGAGCAGGTATACGAGCTCGCCGACCGGCTCACTGTGCTGCGCGACGGGCGGCTGGTCGGAGAGTACCTTCCGTCGGAGTTGCTGCGCATCGACCTGGTGGAGAAGATGGTGGGCCGCCGCGTCGGTGAACTCAATGAACTGGGCAAGCGCGCCGGTGAGAGCGCTGGGGGGAACACAGGAGAGAGCCCCGGACAAGGCGATGATGTCGTGCTGTCGGCGCACGAAGTCACGAAGCGTCGTGCGATCGACCCGTTCACCCTCGATATCGCAGAGGGTGAGCTGATCGGCGTTGCAGGGCTGCTGGGTTCCGGCCGCACAGAACTGGCGCGCGTACTCTCCGGTGTTGATCGTGCAGACTCAGGCACAACCAGAGTCGCCGGAATCGTCACGCGGCTTCGTTCGCCGCGGGGCGGCATCCGTCACGGCATCGTGTATTCGTCAGAGAACCGGCGCGTCGGCGGCATCGTCGGTGGACTCACCGTTCGCGACAACATCGTTTTGGCGCTGCAGGCCGAACGCGGCTGGTGGCGTCCGATCCCTCGCAAACGGCAAGACGAGCTGGTGCAGAGCTATCTCGAGATGCTCGATGTGCGCCCGGCCGAGCCCGACGCGCTCGCGGGCACCCTGTCAGGCGGCAATCAGCAGAAGGTGATGCTCGCACGTTTGCTTGCGCTTGCGCCTCGGGTGCTGATCCTCGACGAGCCGACGCGCGGTGTCGACATCGGAGCGAAGGTCGAGGTGCAACGCATGGTGCGGAACCTCGCAGACAACGGCATGGCGGTCGTGTTCATCTCGGCCGAACTCGAAGAGGTGCTGCGCATCGCCCAGCGAGTACTTGTGCTGCGCGAGCGGCGGGTCGTTGCGGATCTGCCGAACGATGGTCTCACCATGGAGGCACTGCTCACGCTCATCGCGTACGGTGATGAGCAGAATGCAGACGATCCATGAGCCGCGCTGAGATGATCGGCGAGTCGGCAATTGATTGGATTCCGTGGCAAACGTGAGTGAGAAGAACAAGGCGGCGAATATTTTCGACGTCGCGCGCCTAGCTGGCGTGTCGCACCAGACCGTGTCACGCGTTGTCAACGACCTGCCGAATGTGCGCCCTGCCACGCGTGAACGGGTCGAGCGGGCGATCAAACAGCTGCGATACACCCCGTCGCCTGCGGCCCGCGCGCTTGTCACCAGGCGATCCAGGGTGATCGGGCTGATCACGACGTCCGCGTCATCGTACGGGCCGGCATCCACGTCGCTCTACGTGAACGAGGCGGCGCGGCGCGCGAAGTATTCCGTGCTGGCGATCAGCATGCTCGATGCGAACGGATCTGAGGTGCGCGATGCGATCGAGTCGCTGATCCGGCAGAACGCCGAGGGCATCGTTCTGGTGTCAGAAGACCGCGTCGTGCTGGATTCCATTTATGGCATGGAGATCGGCATCCCGATCGTCACCGTCGATCCAGACGCACCGCAGCGCATCGATTCTGCGGCGATCGATCAGTATGGCGGTGGGAGAGCGGCGGTTCGGCATCTTGTCGAGCTCGGGCATCGCGAGATCGCGTTTCTGTCTGGGCCGCAACGCTCACCGGATGCCGCGGAGCGGCTGCGCGGTTGGAGCGAGGAGCTGATGGCGCACGGACTCGTGACGCGTGCGCCAGACTACGGTGATTGGGCGCCCCGCAGCGGCCACGAGTTTGGCATGCGGTTCCCGGTCGGCGAGCCGTATACGGCGGCGTTCATCGCCAACGACCAGATGGCGCTCGGATTCGTGCGCGCGATGAACGAGCGTGGCATCCGCGTGCCAGACCATGTCAGCGTGGTCGGATTCGATGATATTCCCGAATCGGCATATTTCACGCCGCCGCTGACAACGCTGAGGCAGGACTTCGGCGCGTTGGGCGAATTGACGGTGCGCAGGCTCATGTCGGCGCTCGACGGGCAGGTGGCGCCGCC
>DATMTC010000426.1:0-3366 GCA_035565115.1 Microbacteriaceae bacterium
GAATTCGTCGAAGGGCTGGCCGGCCGGCTGGAACCGGGCAGTCGTCGACACGGCATCGTTTGACACAGCCTCCACCGGCCAGCCGGATCAGGCGGACGACGCCGACATCGTCGCGATCGAGGTCGGCCTTGAATACGGCGATGGCATCGCCAACAACGCCCTTGCCCTCTACCCGAACGCGCACGGGAATCCGGTGGGTTTCCACCTCGCAGAAGTCGGGTTCAGCACGCGGTCGCGCACGTGGTGATGCAGAGAAAATGAATCGATTTATAGGAAAAGCACTTGACATGAGGACCGCAACTGATGCAGCATGATGAAACGTTATATCCGTTTACCGACTCGATGGCGAGGTGATGACCGTGGCAATCGCGCTCGATGCGGCGTCTGACACCGCACACCCGTCGACAGAACCGCAGAAGCCGGCGCGTGCACCGCGCAAGCGCGTCTTTCGCTGGTGGGCCTATCTCGCGCTCGTGCCTCTGGCGATCATCATCGGCTACTTCGCGTACTACCCGGCTGTTTCCGCCATCTTCTGGTCGTTCTTCCACTGGCAGCCGGCAGGTGACTCCACCTTCATCGGGTTCGGAAACTACATCACCATGGCCGGTGACGAAATCTGGTGGTCGTCGTTCAGGAACCTCGGTTTCATCTTCTTGTTCGCAGTTGTCTCGTGGGTTCTCCCGTTGCTGGCCGCAGAGTTGCTGATCTCGCTGCGCAGCGTGCGCTGGCAGTTCACGATGCGAACCCTTCTCATCATCCCGATGGCGTTCCCCGGTGTTGTCACCGCGCTGGTCTGGGGATTTTTCTACAGCCCGAACGATGGTGTGATCAACCAGACGCTCAAGTCGCTCGGGCTTGGCGCCCTTGCGCAGAACTGGACAGGGCAGGAAAGCACGGCGCTGCTGTCGTTGCTCTTCGTTGGCTTTCCGTTCATCGCCGGGCTGCCGTTCTTGATCTTCTATTCGAGCCTGCAGAACATCCCAACCGAGGTGCTCGAGGCCGCGCAGCTCGACGGCGTCGGGCGGGTAGCGAGATTCTGGCAGATCGACCTGCCGCTGATGGCGAGCCAGGTGCGCATCCTCGTGTTCCTCGCGATCGTCGGAACGCTTCAGTACGGTTTCGTCGCATTCGTGCTCACATCGGGCGGGCCAGACAACGCGACGATGGTTCCCATTCTGCGGATGATCAATGTGGCGTTCCAGGGAGGCGACTGGGGTTACTCGGCGGCGCTGTCCACCACGCTGTTCATCATCACCATGGCCATCAGCGCCGTGGTCGTGACCGCCCGCAAACGCGGCGCAGCGACGGCCGATGGAGGTGCGATGTGACAACCGCAACCGTCGCAGCGGCCGCAACAACCGCAGCCAAGCCTGGGCGCAGGCCACGGCCCCACAGGCAGATCCGGCTGAAGACCGTGCTGATCCTACTGGCCGCCGTCTCGCTGGCGCCCTACCTGTTCATGGTCGTCACATCGACCAAGACGAACCAGCAATTCGCAGACAGCTTCTGGCAGATCTCGTTTCCGTTGCACTTCGAGAACTACGTGGCCGCGTGGAATCAGGTCGCCCCATACCTGATCAACACCGTCATCGTTGCCGGGGCATCCGTCGTGCTTATCCTGGCGGTCTCGTCGGTTTCCGGTTTCGTGCTCGCACGCTATCGATTCGCTGGCAGGGGATTCATCTACGGGTCCGTGCTCGTGCTCATGATGGTGCCTGGATTGGCGAACCTCATTCCGCTGTTCATCATCATGAAGGATCTTGGCCTGCTGAACACCTACGTCGTGCTGATTGTGCCGTATACCGCTGGCGGGGTCGTGCTCGGCACCATCTTGATGCGCAACTTCGTTGAGGGCATTCCGCAGACGATCTTCGACGCCGCGCGCATCGACGGAGCGACCGGGGCGCGCATGTATCGCTCCGTGATGCTTCCGCTGTCGTTGCCCGTGCTCGGAACGATCGCGTTGATCACCGTCAGCAATGTCTGGAACGACTTCTTCTGGCCACTGCTGGTGATCTCGGACAACAATCTGCGCACGGTGTCGGTCGGGTTGCAGTTCGTTCAGGGCCAGAACGTGACGGACTACGGCCCTCTGATGGCCGGCTATCTGATTGCGAGCCTGCCTCTCGTGCTGCTGTTCACGTTCTTGTCGAAGTACTTCCTTGCTGGCGTGCAGGGAGGCGTGCCAGGAGCGCACTGATCCCGAGCTCGTCGCGCGGGATCGAAAGGGTCACAGCTGTGACCCGCAGTTTGAAACGATCAAATGCCACAGAATCACAGTTTGCACATCACAGAAAGAGGAAGCATGCTCAACACAACGAAGACGTTGCGACCGCGGCGGAATCGCCTCGCGGTGGTCGCATCCGTCGCAGCGCTCGCCACGGTGGCGGCACTGACCGGATGCACCGCGTCGGCGAGCGACTCCGGCAAGGTGACGATCACCCTGTCAGGGCCGAACCAGTTCACCAGCGACGCGGACACGTTCGGTCCAGCGTGGGAGAAGTTGGTCGCCAAGTTCGAAAAGGACAACCCAGACATCACGTTGAAGACGAACGTGCTGCCGCTCACCTCGTGGGCACAGACATCCGCGGCGCAGCTGACGGCAGGCACCGCTCCCGAGCTGATCTTCAACCAGACCCAGCACACGCCAGAGCAGGTCGTCTCGCTCGACGACGCTCTGAAGAAAAAGAACCCGTTCTCCTCCACAGGAAAGCCGTGGAGCGATGACTTCATTCCGCAGTACTTCAAGGACTCAACCCAGCTTGTGAACGCCGCTGGCCACTATGAAGCGATTCCATTCAACCTGGTGGCCGTTGGCATCTATTACAACAAGGGGATCCTCGCCAAGGCCAAGGTGGATGTCTCGGACCTCAAGTCATTCGACGGCTTCCTGAACGCGTGCAGCGCGATCAAGTCCGCAGGGTACGCGCCGCTTGCCACAGACAGCGGTAATCTGCCGGCCGGTTGGGCGTACGTGGCGCTTGGCTCGATGCTGCTCGGCCCAGAAGCAGCGAAGATCAACCAGTTCGCCGCTGACGGCACACCAGGCAAGGCCAGCATTGTCACGAAGAAGAGCATCGCGCACGCCTACCTCACCGGTGAGCTCAACGTCACGACCGATCCGGGATCGGCCGAGGTTCTGAAGCTGCTCAAGAAGTTCTACGACGCGTGCGCAACCCCGAACTGGTCTGGAATCAAGTCGCAGGGCGCCTTCACAGGCGGAACGGACTTTCCAGGCGGCAAGGCAGCGATGGCCTGGGGAACGAACTTCGCAGCCACGGGGCTCGCAGACGCGAGCTTCAAATACGGCACTGTGCCTTTCCCGAAGCTCTCCACGAGCGACTCGAGCCTGGCGAACGGCAAGCC
>DATMTC010000427.1:0-9196 GCA_035565115.1 Microbacteriaceae bacterium
GCGCCGCGTATCGAGACCCCACCGCCGGTGGTCGAGTAGCGACGCGAGGTACGAGCGCCGCGTATCGAGACCCCACCGCCGGTGGTCGAGTAGCGACGCGAAGTACGAGCGCCGCGTATCGAGACCTCGTGACCCGACCTGCGGTCCCGCACCACATCCTGGCTCACGAGGTCTCGATACGCAGCTCGCTGCGCGAGCAGCTACTCGACCACCGGCCGGCTGGCGCTCGCTGCTACTCCACGCCCGTGGCGAAGTCGGATGCGCAGACGCGCGTCGGCGCATCCGCCCTCATCGATCGCTCGATCGTGCGACCGCCGGATCGGATGCGATGCGTTCCAGTCGACCGTTCGTCGCGCGCGCGCAGCGTTGCATCGATCAGCGCGCCGTCGCGCCAGCGGATATCCACCACCACGCCCGGGCGTGCGATCAGCCCGCTGACCTCACCTGTTCCAAGCTCTGCCGGCAGTGCAGGCAGAAGATCGATGATTCCGGCGTGCGACTGCAGCAACGCCTCGGCGAGTGCAGCGACGAAGCCGAGGTTCCCGTCGATCTGGAACGGCGGATGCGCCGCGAACAAATTCGGGTACAGCCCGCCGGCAAATGGCCCGCGTTCGGCCGACGCCGGCTGGAAGACGAGCCGCAGCAGATCGCTGACCTTGTCGCGCCGCCCCAGCCGCGCCCAGAGCGCGAGCTTCCATACGAGCGACCATCCAGTGGATGCGTCACCCCGCTTCTCGAGCGTGCGCTCAGCAGCGTTGCGGTGTGCGCCGTCGTATATGCCGCGCCCGGGATATACGAAATACAGCGGCGACACATGGCGGTGATGCTCATCTGTCTCGTCGAACTCGCCCGACCACTCGATCACGCGGCCGTCTCGCCCGATGCCTGGTGCATCCGGCAGTTCGGCAAGTCGACGACGTGCCTCATCGGCCACGGCATCGTCGCCAACCCCGATCAACTCGGCCGCCGCGACGGTGATCTGGAACAGCTCGCTCAGCAGACTCAGATCCATCGCCGTCGAACGGTCAACGCCGGTCGACCTGCCGTCATCCGTGACGAACGTGTTCTCCGGCGATGTCGACGGCGCGGTACCCCACGTGCTGCCCTCGCTGCCAACCGGCATCCTGATCAGCCAGTCGAGCCCGAACTCCGCCGCACCACGGATGACGGGCCACAGCCGGTCGCGCACGTCGGCTTCGTCGATCATTCCGAATTCGACGCCGTCCCACAGGTGGCGGATCAGCCATGGGCCGGCCATCGGCCAGAACGACCACGCCGTGTCGCCCGTCCTGCCCCCGGCCATGGCGGTATAGAGCCACGCATCCGAGTTGTGATGGGCGGCCCACCCGCGCGCCGAATAGAGCCGCGTCGCGGTCTGCTCCCCCGCGGCGGCGAGCGCCACGATGAAGTCGATCAAAGGCTCGGCAGCCTCAGGCAGGTTGACCAGGTTGGCTTGCCAGTAGTTCATCTGCAGGTTGATGTTCAGCGTGTAATTCGAACTCCAAGGCGGCTGCATCGAATCGTTCCAGATGCCCTGCAGGGTTGCAGGCAGGCTGCCCGGCCTCGAACTGCTCAGCAGAAGATAGCGGCCGTAGTCGAACAGCACGCCAGCCAGCCCCGGATCGTCGGCGAGCGGATGCTGCGGGTCGGCGAACGCGTGGCCCAGGCGCTGGGCAGTGGTCTGGGCGAGCACGCCCGGCGCGGTGTCCGGCGACTGAAAGCGCAGGCGCACACGCGAGAACAGTTCCGCGTGATCGCGCCTGTGTTGCGCTGCGATCGCATCCGTTCCAACAGCGACCGCCGCGTCGATCCGTGCGAGTGCGCGCCCGGCAGCGTCATCCGCCGTTCCGCTGAGCGGAAGGCCGAGGCCACCGAATGTCGTCTCGGTGGCGACGAACACGACCCAGCGAGCGAGGCTGTCGGTGCCCACCTCACGCACAACGCGGGTGACCAGAGCGCCCTCGACGCTGGCGCCTGCGTTGTCGGACCAGGTGGTCGCTGCAAACTGCGGTGCGTGTGTCGGAGCGGCATCGCTTGGCAAGCGCAACAACGCCACCTGCGTGTTCGACCCGATGTCGCCGAGTCGAGCGCCGACCGTGCCTCGAGCAATCCCACTTTCATCGATGCCCCGCAGCGGACTGGTGATCTCGACATCCACCTCGAGATCCGACGGCGCTCCTTCGATGATGTGCACCAGCACGCCGTGCCGCACCGACACGAAAGTGCGCTGGGTGTGGGCGAGGCCTGCAGCTCGATACTGCACCTCGTGCGTTGCTGTCGCGAGGTCGAGCGACCTGCGATATCCGCTGACATCCCCCCGACTCGCACGCCGGTCACCCAGACGCACCGTCACCGTCGCAAACGGCAGGTAACTCTGCGAGTAGTCCGACTGCATCGCTTTCAGCGGCGCTTCTGCATCGGCCGGCCGGCCGTCGGCGATCAGCTGGCGCGCCTGTTCGAGCAGTTCAGTTGCGGTATGCGCATCCGGGCTCGGCTGGCTGGCCTCGCTTGCCGGGCTCCCCGACCATGCCGTCTCGTCGTTGATGTCGAACCGCACGACGTCAGTGCCGCCGTAACACATCGCACCGAGCCGTCCATTGCCCAGCGGGAGTGCCTCGAGCCAGCTTTCGGCCGCGTTGTCGAAGGTCAATTCGGTCATTTCGGGTCCTCTATTTCTGGTCCTTCTGGCATTTCCCCCGTTCCAATCCCGGTTCAGCGATTCTGCCCGCTTGAAGTGGGCAGAATCGCTGAACCGGGATTGGAACGGCCGACTACGCGTGCTGAACTAGAACCGCAGCCCTCCTGCGGTCAGACCCGACTTCCAGAATCGTTGTAGCGACAGGAACACCGCGGCGATCGGCACGACTGAGACCAGCGAACCGACCACCGTCAGAATCTGCAAGCCCGGGATCGTGATCGAGGCCTGGTTCCATCCTGTCAGGCCCACGGTCAGCGGCATGAGGTTCTGGTCGGTGAGCACGAGCAGCGGAAGCAGATAGCTGTTCCAGCTGCCAAGGAACGCGAACAGCAGCACCGTCACCAAGCCGGTCATCATGAGCCGCAATCCCATCGAGAGGAAGATGCGGAATTCGCCTGCACCGTCAAGCCTCGCGGCCTCCACAAGTTCAAGCGGAACGGATGATTGTGCGTAGATGTAGCAGAGCAGAACTCCGAACGGGTAGACGAGCGCTGGCAGCAACAGTCCAGCGTAAGTATTGTTCAACCCGAGCGAGACGAGCAGTACGTACGTCGGCTGCGCAATCACCGTTCCGGGCACGAGCATGCTTGCCAGAACAGCGCCGATCAGCACACGGCGGCCTCGGAAGCGGTACACCGCAAGCGCATATCCGGTTGCAGCACAGACGAACGTCGTCAGAGCCGACCCGATCACCGAATACACCACAGAGTTCAGGCACCAACGCCAAAACACTCCGCCGTCGTATGTGCTCAGCTTGACGAGGTTATCCCAGAGGTGAAACCCGGCGAACGAGAAGCCCGGCGTGGAGAACAGGTCGCCCGTGGATTTCGTGGATGCGATGAGCAACCAGACCACTGGAATCAGAAAATAGAGCGCTGCGACGATCATCGCGACCGTGACCACGAGCATCCACACGCGGTTTGGACGGTCTGCCGCAGCTGCTCCGCGCCGAGGTGCCGCTGGCTGGCGGATGCTGCCTGCCGCCTGTGGCGCGCGCGGCGGTGAAGCTATCGTCGTGTCAGACACCATCGGTCGCTCCCTTCGTTGTTCTGCGGTTCGCCCGTAGCAGGATCACCGAGATGATCAGCGTGACGATGCCCAGGATGACCGCCATCGCCGAGGCGAGGTGAGCATCCTTTCCGAGCGTGGATGCGGCGAAGATTGCCATATTGGGGGTGAAATCGCTTGAGATGTTCGACGTCACTGACTTGAGCACCTGCGGCTCGTTGAACAGCTGAAGCGTTCCGATGACGCTCGACAGGGTCGTCAACAACACTGCTGGAGCGATCATGGGCAGTTTGATGCTGATGGCGATCCTCGCCTCTCCCGCGCCGTCCAAACGGGCCGCTTCATACAGTTCTCGTGGAACGCCCTGAAGCGCCGAGAACAGAATGATCATGTTGATCCCGGTGTACGACCAGATGCCCACGTTCGCGACCGCCCACAAGACGGTTCCTGGAGCAAGGAAGTTCGCATCGACCCCGATGGACGCAAGTGCCTGCACGATCGGGCTGACCGAGGGTTGGTATAGAAATCCCCAGAGCAGGGCGGCAATCACACCCGGCACCGCATACGGCAGGAAGACAGCGAACTGAAAAAACCGTCGTGCCTTCACGAGCTTTGAGTCGAACAGGAGCGCGAGCGCACCTGCGATGAGCATCATCACGGGAACCTGGACGATCCCATACACAAGCACGCGGCCGAAGCTCACCACGAAATCCGAGTCGGCGATGGCGCGCACGTAGTTGTCGATGCCGACGAACACCTGCGTGACTCCGCCAAACCCCAACCCAGACGATTTATCCGAGAAGGCGCTGTTGAACAGTGCTACGCCGATCGGCGCGATGAGGAAAATGCAGAAGAAGACGACGAACGGTGCAACGAACGCGTACGGCACCCACCGCTTCCCGGCGGCGGAAAACCGACGCCGCGAAGCGGTGGGAGCGGATGCTGACGGCAGCGATGGTGCCATGCGAACAGTCATCGGATGCTATTTCGCAACCGTCAGTCCGCGCTTCTTCAGGTCGGCGACCGTCGCGGCTTGGGCCTTGTCGAGCGCCTGAAGGAACGTCTCCTGACCGGTGACGACCTTAGAGAATTCGTCGGTGATCGCCGTCTGAGCCGTTCCGTAGTTCGGCCCGTCGGTCCAGGTTGCAGGCGTGTTCTTAGCCGCTTCGGCAAAAACCTTGTTGATGACCTGGTCGCCGAAGAACTTCTGCTTCTCGAACAGTGCCTTCGACGCGAGACCGTTCTTCGTCGATGGGAATAGGCCGCCGACCGTGATCAACGTCTTTTGGGTATCATCCGAACCGTTCAGCCAGCTGGCGAATTTCGCCGCAGCCTCAGGCTTCTTTGCACCCTTGAGTACCACGACGGCTGCGCCGCCCGAATCGCCTGCGTACCGTGATGAGCCATTCGTCGGCAGCGGAGCGACCCGCCACTTGCCCGAGGTCGCCTTCGCATTTTCGGCGAGCAGGCTCGGGAACCATGCTGCGTACGAGATGCTCGCGATCTTGCCCGAGTTCACATCCGCCCAGTACTCCGGCGTCCACATCTGCTCGGTCGTGACCAGCTTGTCATCCAGCAGTTCCTGCCAGCGCTTGGCAACGAGCTGGCTGCCTTTGTCATTGACACCGACCGTCCACGCGTCGCCCTTCACGCCGTACCAGCTGCTCTTGGCCTGCTGGATCTCCTGCGACCACTGGCCGATCTCGGTGGGCGAAAGGTTGGCGATGTAAACATTCGGGTTCGCTGCGTGCAGCTTCTTAGCGGCGTCGACGTACTCGTCCCAGGTCTTCGGTACGGCAATTCCGTACTGCTCGAAAATGTCTGTTCGGTACATCAGCGCTGCTGGGCCGATGCCCTGCGGTACCCCATACACCTTTCCGCCAAAGCTCACAGCGGACCACGAACTCGGCGTGTAGTTACTCTTGTCGTCCGAGACATACTTCGTGATGTCCTGCACGCGTCCCGAGATGACGTAGTCAGGGAGGTCGTGTGTGCTCAGCTGAACCAGGTCGGGACCGGCGCCCGCGTCCACGGCCGCCTCGACCTTCTGTCCGTCGTCGCCGGTCATGCGGTGGAACGACACCTGAATGCCCGGATTCTTCTTGTTCCATTCCTTGACCAGGTCTTCAAGCCCGGGCACCCAGCCCCAAAAGCTCACCTTGGTCACCGTCGTGCCTGAGCCACTCGACGCATTGTTCGATCCGGATGTCCCGCATCCGGCCAGCAGAGCGGTGGCGGCGACGCCGGCCAACGCGCCGAACGCCATCCGGCGCAGTCTGTGAAGCCTCGTTGCTTTCATTACTTCAGGTCCTTTCCTGGATAGGTCATATGTTTCCCTCGGAATGCACGAGCGGTGAAACTCATACACGCGGCAACCGGCTGCCCCTAAATGTCTGATTGATCCGAGAAGGAGCAAATCGTTACTCGCGCCTCACGCATTTTGTACTGCACTGTAACAAAATGTCAAGATGGAACCTAACATCGATTGATCTGACGTTTGACATTGGGTCGCGATCGTGAATCATCTCGCCACCAAGGAGAAACCATGCCCTTCACTGACCTTCCACTCGATGCACTGCGGGAATACAAGCCGCAGGTCAGTGAGCCTTCCGACTTTGATGCGTTCTGGTCGCAGACGATCGCGGATGCACGCTCGGCACTTTCCGCGCCGGTGCTGACGCCCGTGCGGACGCCGATCAGCGAGATCGAGATATTCGATCTGACGTTTTCTGGGTTCGCGGGTGATCCGATCAAAGGCTGGGTCATGCGACCGCGCGGCAGCGTCGAACCGCGTGCCACCGTCGTCGAGTACGTCGGGTACAACGGTGGCCGTGGCCTGCCTGGGGAGAAGCTGCTCTGGGCAGCGAGTGGATACGTGCACGTCGTCATGGATACGCGTGGTCAGGGCAGCGGCTGGGGCACGGGCGGTGACACGCCCGACCCGCACGGTTCGGGCCCAGCCAGTGCAGGCTTCATGACGCGCGGCATCGAGCATCCGAACGATTACTACTATCGGCGGGTGTACACAGACGCCGTGCGGCTGATCGACCACGTGAGGCAGTTCGATTTCGTCGATCCAGAGCGCCTGGCGGTCACGGGCGCCAGTCAGGGAGGTGGCATCGCCCTCGCCGTCGCCGGCCTGGTCGACGGACTGGCAGGTGTCATGCCGGATGTGCCGTTCCTGTCACATTTCCGGCGAGCGGTGGAGCTTACACCGGAGCCGCCATTCACCGAGATCGTGCGGTATCTGGCCGTCCACCGCGGATCGATCGATCGCGTGTTTGAGACGTTGAGCTATTTCGACGGCGTGAACTTCGCACGCCGGGTGCACGCTCCTGCGCTGTTCTCCGTTGCACTGATGGACGGCATCGTGCTGCCGTCCACGGTCTTCGCGGCATTCAATGCGCTGCCGACGCAGAATCGTTCGATCGAGGTGTACCCGTTCAACGGTCACGAGGGCGGTCAGACCGAGCAGTGGATTCGGCAGGCCGACTGGCTGACGCAAATGCTCGGCTGAGCTATGCCCGTTGCCCCTTCAGCCCTCTGGTGGGCGAGTAGCTGCTCGCGCAGCGGGCCGCGTATCGAGACCCCACACCCGGTGGTCGAGTAGCGACGCGAGGCACGAGCGCCGCGTATCGAGACCTCGCAAGACGATCTGTGGTTCCGACCCATAGGCGGGTCACCGGGTCTCGATACGCTCGCTGCGCTCGCTACTCGACCACCGGCACTCGCTCAGATCACGGCACGGATGGCGCTGATCGCCGCCGCCCACGCATAGTCCGCGAACTCGAACGCGTGCACGTCGAGCACTGCTGGAGATGCTGCAGGGTCCAGACGGTACGCGATCGCCGCATCCACCTCGGCTGCCGCATAGTCGAAGATGCTCAGACCCTCACCCGTGACGACCACCTTCTCTGGGTCGAAGAAGTTGACGAGCTGGGCGATCACGACACCCAACGCGGTTCCCGCACCACGGAACGCCTCAAGCGCCACAGCGTCGCCGGCATCCGCTCTGCGCAGAACCTCGGAGAATCCCTCGCCGCTCACCCCGCTGCCCACCTCGGCAACCACCCCAGCGTTCCGCATGATCGCCGGCATCGTCACGAATGCGGATGCGCAGCCAACGTGACCGTGATCGCATCGCGGTCCGGAGTTCGTGACCGGCGTATGGCTGACCTTGCCGGGATGCCCGTGAGCACCTGCAACGAGCTCGTCGCGCACGATGAGGCCTGCGCCGATTCCAGCGCCGAGGCCGATGACGGCCAGCGACGAGCATCCGACCCCGGCGCCGAACCAGTGGTGGGCCGCCGTCAGTGCTTGAACGTCGTTGGCGACGGCGGCCGGCAGTCCCGTGGCGGTTGCGACTAGCTCTGCCAGCGGCACCGAGTCCCAGCCGAGGAACCACGAGCCCTCGACCACGAGGCGTCCGTCGATCAGTTGCACGTCGCCTGCCAGGCACACTCCGACAGCCGCCAGCCGTTGATACTGTTCCCGCAGTCCAGCCACGACGGCGCCGATGAGCTCGACGACGGCATCGACGTCGCGTGAGACAAGCGGATGCTCCTGCGTCGCCACCACGTTCGCCCGCAGGTCGATCACTGCTGCATACAGTGCATCGCCGGTGAGCTTGATACCCGCGAAGTGCGCAGACTCCGGCCGAAGGTCGAGCATTTCGGATGGCCTGCCTCGACCGTTCGGCGCCGAGATCTCGCCCTCACTGACGAAGCCGAACTCCACCAGGTCGCGGGTGAGCCTGGTCAGGCTCGTGCGCGACAGACCCGTTCTGCGTGCGAGCTCGGCGCGCGAACGTGACCCGTTGAACAGCACATCGAGAAGCACCGCACGCTGAGCGTCGTGCAAAACAGGCCATGACCACGTTCCATCACCCGCACGCGCACCACTCACAGCCGGAGTCTAACGTTGCCTGCGTGCGCTGGCTCTCACCAGCTGGATGGCGTGCTGCCAAGCGCGACGGCTTCCGGGCGCGGCGCAGTACTGGTCAGCTCGATCACGCGATGCTCGTGACCGGCGCGCAGCGTCGCATCCATGATCTCGAGCACGTGGAACGCAAGCTCGCCCGATGCACGGTGCGGCCGACCCGTCTCGATGGCGTGCGCCATGTCGGCCAAGCCATAACCGCGGCCGGCGTCGGCGTATCCCGCCGACACGGGAACCTCTCGCCACTCCTGGTCCGCCGTCGTCCACACCTCGACAGGGTCAGAAAACCGGTTCGGGTCAGGAACGGCGATCGTCCCCTCCGTTCCGTACAGCTCGAACAGCGGCGTGCGAGACGCCCACACTTCGAAGCTCACCGTGACCGTCGATGTCTGCCCACTGGCATGCTCGAGGATCGCGCTGACGTGCGTGTCGACATCCACCGGGATGGCGGTGCCGGCCAACGGGCCTGAGCCAACAGAGCGCTCGCGCGTCGAACGCGTGACGGCGCCCGAGACGCGCACAACCGGTCCGAGCAGTGTCACCAGGCTGGTC